>JAISCK010000010.1 GCA_031265635.1 Spirochaetaceae bacterium | reverse complement strand
TTTTCCCTGGGGCAGATGTCCGCCGCGACCTGGGCGTATTTGACGCTGTCGCTGGTGGTCGCCGGTCCCGGATTGAGAAGCACTTCCCGCCTTACGGCGCGGAGTTCCTCGTTTTCGATGATGCGGGGGTAGATTTCTTTCCGGGCCATTTCATAATGGCTCTCGTCGTCTATTTCGCGCCAGGCGTAATATTCAATTTTGCGTATTCCTATGGCAAATTTTTTGTCCCGTTTCCCTTCCGAGGCTTCCCTGCTTATGGCCGACATGGCGGCCTCGTATTCCAGGCCCGGCTGGTCGCCTCTGTGGGCGCGGCAGTAATCGCCCATAGCGTCGAGGGTATGCTTTTCGAGTTTGCTTATGCCCACCAGTTCGGCATATACCGAACCAAGGTTTTCTTTTCGTTTTGAATTCCCCAGGAGCAGGCGGTCTGGGCCGGCTTCAAGGTATACCTCGTCGCCGGAATTGGTTTTTCCCGACGCGAGTATCACGTTGGGCCTTGGGTCGTTGAGGAGGACGAAAAGGCCCGCGGCGTCGTAGATGAGGTCGGACTCAAGAACCAGCGCCGCCCCGGTAAGTTTTTCGGCGCAGAGGGCGAGGGTTCCCATGCTTCCGGTCGCGGCATAGTCCTTGTTGTACACAAGGTCTATGAGGGGATAATTTTTCGCCAGTTCCTCATACCACTGCGCGCAGTGGCCTGTTCCTATGATAATTCTTTCTATTCCCGAAGCGATGAGTTTCCGCACGGACCATTCAACTATGGGTAATTCCCCTATCTTGAGGAAACCCTTGGGCATATAGGCGGTTTTTTCCTTGAGCCTCGTGCCAAGGCCCGCGGCCATGATGACTGCTTCCCGTATCATTCTTTGACTCCCAGAAAGGCCCTGAGCCGCCTGGCGGCCTCAGGCGGCCTGATAACAGGCCGGGCGAGTTTTTCAGGCGAACCTGTGCGTATGGGCGCGTGTATAAAGAGCAGCCCGCCTTCGCGCTTCCAGGCGGCGCTTTCCTCCCGCAGTTCAGCGGGGCCTGAAACCGTAAGGGAACGGGGATAGCCAAAGGCCCTGGCAAGCAGGGGATAATCCACCCCCGCCGAAACGGTAAACTGGCCGCCTGTGGTCTCATGGCAGCGGTTGTCAAGGAGTATGTGGAGCAGCGAGGCGGGCCTGTAATAACTGTTTACCCCAAGGGAACCTGTTCTCATGAGTATCGAGCCGTCTCCGTCTATGACGATGATTTTTTTGTCGGGCCTGGCAAGGGAGAGGCCCAGGCCCAGGGAGGAGACGCAGCCCAGGGAACCCACCATATAAAGGTTATTGGGGTCATCGCCTAACTCGTAGAGTTCCCTGCCGGTAAAGCCTGTGGTGGCAAGGTATACGGCGTCCTCCCCTCCCCCTTCCTTGACCGCCCTGAGCATGTCCATGCGGCAGGACTTGTCCCCGTTGGCCTGGTTTTTTTTGTCTTCCTTTAGCGTTACCCTGGAAAAGGTTCCCTTTTTTACAATGAAGAAAAAGGACTTTCCCTCATTGATGTTTTTTGAGGCGGAAGAAAGCTGGGACAGGGCCGTATCCATATCGGAAGACAGGACGGCGCTGTCTATCCTCATCACGTCAAGCATGCCGCTGGTAATCTCCCCCATGAGTTCATGCTGGGGTTCGTCGCCCAGGCCCGGTTCCCCCCTGAGGGACACAAAGCCCAGGACCGGGATGCGGAATATGGCGTTGAGGCTGGTCAGGGGCGACACCGCGTTGCCCAGCCCGGAATTCTGCATGAGCAGCGCCGGACGCCGGCCGCCAAGCCAGGCTCCGGCGCAGATGGCGGCGCCGTCCCCCTCGTTAGCCGCCATGACATATTCGGCCTCGTTGACCGCGTAATTGATGAGATCCTTCAAAAAAGAACAGGGAACGCCGCTGTAAAAATCAAAGCCTTCTTTTTTCAGCGCGGCGCCAAAAAGCGCTGTGTCAAGCATGGTACTCCTTCATTTTGTTCCGGGTATAAGCTCAAGTATTTCCTTTATCGGCATGCACAGCTCGTCGGCCTCAAGGGAACGTTCATGTTCAAGAATGTTACGGGCCGTTTTAAGCATGGCCGGATATGAGGAGCGGAGCATGTGGTTGGCATAGATAACTATGTTGACGCCCCACCCTCTGAGTTCGGCTTCGGTAACGCCGTTGTAACTGGTCGGAACAGCCACCAAAGGTATTTTGGCGTATTCCTTTCTGAACTTTTCGCAGAAGGACTTTACATCTTCTCCTGACTTTTCCTTGCTGTGTATCATGATACCGTCCGCGCCGGAGGACACATAGGCAAGGGCCCGCTCCATGGCCTGGTCAACAGTCCCGCCGGCGATGAGGCTTTCGAGCCTGGCGATAATCATAAAGTCTTTGGTTACCTGGGCCCGCTTTCCCGCCTGTATCTTTTCGGAAAATTCCCCGATAGGAGCAAGGTCCTGCTGAACCTCGGTCCCGAAAAGGGAATTTTTTTTAAGGCCGGTCTTGTCCTCGATGATCACGGCCGATATGCCGTTGCGTTCCAGAGTGCGCACGGTAAAGACAAAATGCTCCGCTATGCCTCCGGTATCGCCGTCATAGATGATGGGCTTTGTGGTACATTCAAGTATCTGGGTCAGGTCCTGGAGCCTGGTGGTAATGTCAACGGCTTCTATATCGGGTTTGCCCTTGCTGGTTGAATCGGTAAGGCTTGAGGACCACATGCCGTCATAGCGGTGTATCCCGTCCTCCTTGAGAAGCTCGGTGTTTTCCACGATGAGGCCCGAAAGGCCGGAATGGGCTTCCATGATACGGACCAGGGGTTTCGCGTCTATGAGACGCCTGAGGCTTTTCAGCCGCAGGTCCGGGGTGGTGCCTATAGCCCGTATTGAATCGGCAAAGGCGGTGGAATTGATGCCCTGGGTGTAGGGAATCTCGATGACTTCGCCGCCCAGTTCCGCCATGACCCGGTATACATCCTCCCGTTCCTTGCTCAGGATGCCGGTTTTCCAGTCGTCGCCGTGGATAATGTAGTCGGGCCTGTAGGCGCGGAGATTGGGAATATAGCTCCAGTCTTCCTGGGGCACTACCCTGTCTATGCCTTTAAGGCTCTCCACGACCAGTTTGCGCTGTTCGTAGGATAAATAAGGAAGGCGTTTGTATTTTGCTATCGCCTTGTCGGTCAAAAGACCCGCCAATACTTCCCCGTGGAGGGAAGCCTGGCGGATTATGTTGACGATGCCGGGATGAATAATATCCGCGGTCATGCCCAGATATACGGTTTTCATACTGTCCTCAGGGGACAGTATACAGGCTTTTACTATTCTTGTCTAATGAACGCGTCGCTATAGCCGGTAGTCTTAAAGCGCTGGAGCAGGGCCCCGCATTCGCCCATATTGACCGGGCCTATGAGGATGCGGTACAGGGGATGTTCCGGCCCTCCGGCTATCTGTACGGAAAGGGGGTAGGTCCTTCCCAGCCGTAAAAGTTCGGCCTCCACCGAATCGGTATAGGAATACGCGCCAAGCTGGAGATAGTATTGCCCGCTTTCAAGCCGGGAAATGACCGGTACGGAGAATATGCCTCCGGGAGCGTATGGCGCGGGGGTATTGGGAAGGGGTATTTCCACTGGCGGTATTTCCACGGTATATTCCGGCGCGTATTCAGGGGGCCTTTCCTCCGCGGGAATCAGGGTGATTTCGCTGGTAATGCCTGACTCCGGGACGCTTTCTTCCTGTTCTTCTCCGGCAATTTCCCCCGGAATTTCCCCGGACTCGGAGGCGGATTCGGGAGGCGTTTCTTCTGTTTCAGGTTGAACCTCGACGGTTCCGGCGTATTCGGGAATATCTTCGTAGCTTTCTTCTTCGGCCTCAGGTTCGCCGGGGGGGGCGGTATACTCGGGAAGGTCATAGCCGTTTTCAGGAAGGGGGTTTTCGGCCAGGACAGGCGGGGCGTCCCCGCTTCCGCCGTTTATTTCCTCGGGATAGACCCAGGCGCTTTCGGGAACAGGCTCCCCCCGTATCCCCTCGTCAGGACTTCCCGCGGCGGCCGGTATGAAGCCGCCGGGAGGCAGGTCCACTATGCCGGTATGGGATGCCGGAACGGAAGCGCCGGGAAGGCTCTGGGCTGCTGTATCCACGGGACCGAGTATGTGCGGATAATTTGCCGCCACAGCGGCCCTGGGGTCAAAGTCTGTATCCCCGCTCAGGGCGCTTTCCCCGGTAAAGCGGGAAAAAGCCACCGGGTCCGCCGGCTGGGAAATCCGTATCCTTCCGACGGAGCGGCCCGAAAGACCTATGGAAGAAGCGGCGTCCCTGGAAAGCAGGGCAAGAAGGCCCGGCGATTCCAGGGGACCGGCTATGATGACCCTGACGGTTTTTCTGGTTTCAAGGTTGGTAACATCAACTACCGTATTCCGGGGAAAGGAACTTGACGCGGCATAGTAACCCGAATCGGGAAGTTCCCCGTTGGTACCGAGGGCGGCAGCGCCTTCCCATACGGACCCTGAGGTCATCACGGCCATGATCACGGGGACGGCAAGAAACAGCATGTACTTTTTCATACCCTATCCTTCAAAATGTGAGAGCAGTACCCTGGCCGCCTCTTTTGCCTGCCGGGACGCCTCGGCAAGGGATGAGCGGGGGTCTCCCGTATATTGAACCTCGAAAAGAACCCTGCGAGGGGCAAGCCGGACAAAACGCAGGGCTATGGAACGGGGCCGGTATGTTGAAGGATCATCCTGGGGACGAAACTCGTAATCCAGCACCGCGAGAATATAGTATTCGACGCCGCTTTCCATGGCTTCGCCCAGGTCCAAAAATCCTTCGTCGGGATAGGTCCGTATCTGGTTCCGCTCAAGGCGCAGTATGGGAGCGTTGGTTACAATATGGCCGGTGTCAAAGCACACATCCATGAGGCCGCCTTCCCAGAGGCTCGACGCGTCAAGCCTCGGCGCATTTTCGTCTACCCCGGTTTCCACGACCATGACCGAGAGGGTGGACGGAAAAAGCGGTGCGCCGAGCAGCAAAAAACCCAGGCAAATCCCCGAAACTCTCAATTGTTTCATCATAGTGTACCTTTATACATATTCCCTTTCATATCGGCAGTATCGCTTTTCTTCTGTATACCAGAAAAATGAATCAACGGTATTGACATATTCCCCTGTCGTGTATATAAGTTATATGATTCAAACATTGTGAATGTAATCTAACAACCAGGGGTTTATATGAACGGAACCGGAGAAGAAAGAGAAAGCGCGGGCCTTGTCGTCTATTCCAGCAAGACAGGGAATACGCGGAAACTTGCCCAGGGCATACACAGGGGTCTTGAAGAGGCCCTGGGGACAGGCATACGGCTGGCGGCGGTGGAGGACAATCCCGATCCTTCAGGTTCAACCTGGATACTCGCGGGTTTCTGGGCAGACAGGGGGAACGCCGACCAAAAGGCCCTGAACTATTTGAAATCCCTGGAAGGCCGTAGCGTCGGCCTTTTCGGAACCCTGGGGGCCTATCCTGATTCGGCCCACGCCGGGGACATAGCCCAAAAGGCCAAAGACGCGGCGGCGGAAAAAAACACCGTCCTGGGCTGTTTTCTGTGCCAGGGCAAAATAGACCCGGCCCTGACCGAGCGTTTCAAAAACCTTCCGGCGGACAATCCCCACGCCATGACCGAAGAAAGGATGCGGCGCCACAGGGAAGCGGAAAAACACCCTGACGAAAACGACATCGCCTCAGGAATAAGTTCGTGCCTTGCCAGGATCAAAACGGCCCTTCTGGGAGCCGCGAAGTGAAAATCCGGAGCGCGCACATTGTCGCCGCGGTGGTATCTGTCCTGCTTGTGCTGCTCTTCTTCTTCGGCCTCTTTTCGGGCAGCGTCAAAATACCCTTCCGGGACATCCTTGCCATACTGGCCGGCAGGGACAGGGGCAGCGCCGCGGCGAAAATAGTAAACGGCATACGCCTGCCCAGGATTCTGATGGCCGTGCTGGTGGGCATGATGCTTTCAGCCGGGGGAACCATTTCCCAGGCGGTATTCCGCAATCCGCTGGCCGATCCCTACATCATAGGCATCAGTTCCGGCGCGGTAAGCGGGGCTGTCCTGGCCTATATGCTCAAGCTGCCCGACATTTGGTACGGATTCTTCGCCTTTATTACGTCCATGGGAACCGCGTTCCTTATTTTCAGCCTCGCGGGAAAACGCGGCAAAACCGATACGGCCTCGCTTTTGATAATAGGCGTTGCCGTCTCCTCATTTTTGGGGGCCCTTA
>JAISCK010000214.1 GCA_031265635.1 Spirochaetaceae bacterium | reverse complement strand
CCAATCCTTCGTTGTATGAGCGTAACAACAGGATAAAAAAACTAAGAATCGAATGTGCCGCCGAAGGCATAGATATGACCGTTGATTTGGCGGACAGCTATCATTTTCAGGAAATACGGCTCCCCAAGCCTGTGGACAGCGATACGGCGGTATTCAAATTTACCATTGTGGAAGTATATGAAGGAAGCCAATGGGACGACACCTGCTTGAATTTAATAGTTCCGATGGGTGATCTGCCGAGATAATGAGCCCTCCGCCCCGGCCTTTTTCCGGGCCCTGATCATCATTACGTCGCCAAAGCCAAAGCGTTTGGCGGCCCTGTCCAGGGCGCGTTTAAGAAGCCGGGGGCCTATGCCTTCGGCAAGACCTCCCCAGGTGATGACTTTTTCTATGGCAAGGCCGTTATCCGCAAGAAGCCGGGAAAGGGTCTTTACCGAAAAGAGGTAGAGGTGGTCAAATATGGCTGAACGCCATCCTGAGCCAAAGAGCCTGGCCTGAAACCCCGCGATATTCGGGGTGGTAATGAGGAGGACGCCGCCGGGGACAAGGAGCCGCGCCGCTTCGGCTGTAAAAAGTTCAGGCCGGTTAAGGTGTTCTATGAGGTGCGACGCGTGAACCGCCTCAAAACTTTCCCCGGCAAAACCCGCTTCTTCAAGCGGCCTCTCCCGTATGGCAAGGCCCCGTTCTTTTCTGGCGTATTCAGCCTCATCGCCGCATATCTCAACGCCGCTTACATCCCAGCGCCGGTCCCTGATTTTTTCAAGGAGGGCGCCGGTAGCGCAGCCCGCGTCGAGGAAACGCGGCCTTTCCCGTTTTTGCCTGAATTCCCTTTCAATATCCTCAAAGCCTATACCGGCAAGGGCCAGTTCCTGGAGGGCAAGAAAATCCTTTTCCCTTTCAAGCTCATAGGCCAGGTACTCTTTTCCCGAAACTTCGCCGTAGCGCCGGGCTGTTTCACGGGGAAGGGGCTGGGGGTTTACCTGTACAAGGCCGCAGCGGACGCAGCGCACATACGAAAAAGTCCCGCATGAAAGGGCCGGCCTGAAAACGCCGCCTCCGCAGAGGGCACAGGGTATGGCTTCTTTTTTTTCACAAACCTGTGGAGTGGACCAGGTCTTTACCATTTATTCCACAAGAAAGCGGTAGGACGCGACACGGCTGTTACCCGCCATGTCTTCGACAATGATTTCCAGGGCGGCCTGGCCCCTGGTCAGAAACACTTCTCCCGCGGCAAGGGCGGGATAGGCTTCGTATACTCCGGCGGCGCTCTGGACGCCCTCCGACGAGGGGACCAGGAGCGTTCCCCTTCGGGCGGAGATGGTTTCAAAAATAAGGGAACCTTTTTCTATGCCGTTTACATAGCAGCTAATGCGGTGGGGGCTGAGTGCCGTGTCTCCGGCGCGGGTGTCCTGGGCGTCAACCTGGATGCGGTACTGGCCCTGGGCAAGGCTTCTTGTCTGGGCAAGGTTGAAAGTTCTCCCTTCGCTGTTCCTGAGCAGTACCGAGCGTATTACCGGCTGCCGCGTGTCTTCGAGAAGGGGAAGTATTCTGCCGGGGTTGACCCATTGTTTTTCCTTTCGGTCAAAGAAAGAAAAATAAAAGCCCTGGGTTCCGGTCAGGCCGGTAAGTCCTGAACGGCCTATGAAGCCGCCTTCTTCAACCATATACGGGAAGGGATTATTGCCCTGGCTGAGGCGGCCGTAAATCCCCACAAGGCTGTCGCCGTGGTCAATGGCAAGCCAGGTTCCCAGGCCCGGCGGAAGGGCTGAAATCATATCGGTTTCATCCCTGATGAAAATAATCTCCCCTGAAGCGGCGGAACGCACCGGCCCCTCGGAGCGGAAGCTGTACCCCAGGCTGGGCGTTCCGGACGAGGCGAAATTCGAAATTATTTCCGCCGCCGGATCGGGCCATTCCAGGGACGAACCAAGAACAGCAACAAAGAGGAAGGCCGGAAGCAAAAAGAAGGCAAGAATACGGAACCGCTCTTTCATTCAATTACTCCTCAGCGCAAAGGCGATAATGCTCTGCCCGCCGCCTATATAGAGCTGGTCCCCCCGGCGGGCAAGAAAGGCCGCGCCGCTCCTGAAAGGCGCCTCGATGAATACCCTGTCAGGATAGCGTATGGCCACAAGGTTCTTTTTGTCTTCCTCTCCGGTAATGACAAAAAGAAAATCACCGCCGCCCTCATTGTCAATGGCATACACGGTTCCCGTGAGGGGCAGGGTAAAACTTTCGTATTTTTCCGTGTCAAAGATGCCAAGGCCACCCGCCTTCTCAAAGGCCACCCGCCTGTCCGAGTCAATAAAGCGAAGCTGTACAGGCCGCCTGAATCCTTCGCCCAGATTCTCGTGATAGGCTACCTGGTAGGTCTCCCCCGACCGTTCAAGAAAGAGAAAACGCTGCTCGTCAAGGCCCGATATGAGGGCGATTTTGGCGCCGTCCTGTGAGATGGCGCAGTTGTAAATGCAGGGAATACGGGAACCGCCGGGCTCAAAGCTGTAAACCATATCGCCCTCGCCGCTGATAAGCTCAATGGTTCCGTCCAGGGACCCGGCAAGGATAAGACCGGCGGCGGCGTCTATGCCGGTAAGGGGCGCCTGAAAAAAATAGGTCCACGCGGCATTACCGTCTTTGTCAAGGGCCGTGAGGCTGCTCTGGTCCCCTCCGGCAAGGTAAAGCCGTCCGTTAAGAAAAACAGGATACCCTGAGGGAGCTTCGACAGTCCCGGTAGTTTCGTTCAGGGGGTTCTTTATGTCGAAAGAACCGGGAAGCGCCGCGTGTTCGGTCCATGCGTCTGGGGACAGCGCGACATAGTTTTCCTGTATCCTGTTGACCGTAAAACGGCCTTCGCTGTCAACATAGCCGAAACGCCGCCCCAGCCTGAACGGAATAAGGCTTTGCCTGCTTCCCCCTGATGTGTCTGTTTCGTCCGTATGCCTTTCAAGAGAACTAATCCAGCGGGCCTCAATAAGCAGTTCAGACGGGACAGGCCGGGCCGCCATAAAAACATAGGCCAAAAAAAGAAAGATACCCAGCGCAATCCAGTATAGCCGTTTCTTTTTTGTCATAACTCTGGATATAATAGTAGAAGACAGGTGATCTGTCAATGTTGGAGGTTTTTATGGACATGGACACGTTGTTTGAGGCGGCATGGCAGGTGGCGCATAATTCGTATTCCCCCTATTCGCGGTTCAGGGTAGGCGCCGCCCTTCTTGCCGAAGACGGTTCGCTTATAACCGGGACCAATGTGGAAAACCGCTCCTACGGTCTCAGCATCTGCGCTGAACGGGGCGCGGTCATGGCGGCTGTAAGCCAGGGGAAAAAGCGTTTTATTGCCCTGGCCATTGCCGCGCCGGACGCTGATTATCCGGTCGGCCCCTGCGGCGCCTGCCGTCAGGTTTTAAGCGAATTCATGGACAGCGCGGCCCCGGTGCGCTTCGGCGGCAGGGGCGCTGAACGGGTAAATACCACCATAGGAGAACTCCTGCCCCATGATTCACTCTATGAACTTGGGGACAAATAACCCCTGATTTTTACGTTTTGTGGCATCCCTTGACGTATTCTGCGGTATATTACAGAATAATAGTATGATTGATGATGATATATTAACTATTGATGAAGTGGCAAAGTACCTCCGGGTTTCGGAACGTACTGTTTACGACTGGGCCCAAAGGGGCGAGATTCCCTCAGGCAAAATAGGCACTGTGTGGCGCTTTCAAAAGGCCGCGATAGAAAAATGGGTAAATGACCGCCTCTCTTCCGACACGATAAGCGGCCGCTCCGCGATGGTGCAGGCCGGAAACCTCCTTTCCCCGGACCGCGTTATTTTTCTGGATTTCAAGGCCAAACGGGACGCCCTTTTGGCCCTGGCTGATAATCTCTCCCAGGCGCCCCAGGTCAAAAACCGCCAGGAACTGACCCAGGAAATCCTCAAAAGGGAAGAACTGATGAGTACCGCCATAGGCCGGGGCATCGCCATACCCCATGTCAGGCTTGCCTCGGTAACAGACCTGGTAGTATCCGTGGGAATAAGCCGCGTGGACATACAGGATTTTCAGGCCCTTGACGACCAGCCGGTAAGGCTCGTCTTCATGATAGCCGCGGCCTATAACCAGCACGCCTACTATCTCCAGACTCTTTCCTTTTTCAGCGAGCGCCTCAAAAACGCCGAACTTCGCAACGCCCTGCTTGCCGTCTCCGATCCCGGATCAGCCTATACCCTGCTCTGCGGCAAAACCTGAGTGGTTTGCGTGTGGCCCCGCTTACCGGATAAGGCTAATGCCTATCCAGTGCCGCGGGTCGCTTACCGATTCGCCTATGAGGCCAAGGTCAACATTGGCGGTGGTCTCCGCCACTATCCAGTTTTGGCCGTCAAGTTCAAAGACTGCCCCCGGCCCCTGAACTTGAGCCAGGCCCATGGCATGACTATACTGGGGGGAGACCATGATGGCCGCGGGGATATTGTTCCTTGCAAGGATGAGCGCCCAGAGCAGAGCCCGGCTGTCGCAGTCGCCCCTGCCTTCGGTGGCGGCGCTTATCAGATCGACAAAATCACTGCCCGTTTCATTACGCTCGTAGGTAAAGCCCTGTACCCAGGTAAGGGCGTCTTGGGCAAAAGCCCGCGCCTCGCTTTCAACATTGCCCCTGCTTTGGGAAGGGTCTTGCATATACCGGGTATGCCAGTCCCGCTCAAAAACAAAAGCAAAATCGGCCAGCCTTTCATAGGCATCCTTGAACAGGGCCCGGTAAAAACGTATCCACGCTTCTTTCCACAGGGGCGAATTGAGGTACGCGCTGAGTACGGCAAATTCCCGGTCCACCAGGGCCCCGGCGGCTTCGGCATCGTTTTCGCCCAGCAGGGCTTTAAGGTCCCTGTTTGCCAGGGCCGCCGGTACAGGCTCTCCCCTCGGATAGCTGAACTCGGTGATGGGGCCGGGGCTGTATTTTTCCGCCTCCGAGGGAACTATGGAATCAAGGGCCGAAAGATAAAAAATCAGCAGGTCCTGCCTGGAAGCCGGCCCGTAGGCCAGGGCCGCGAGAAGGGGTGGGGGGCCGCCTTCCGCCGCGAGTTCCGTACAGAGGACCCAGCCCGAAAGCGCGCCGCCCGGTCCTGAAATGTGTAACTCGCCAAGGGCGGCCCTTTTGTCTTGGTAGGTATAGGGGCTTATATCGCCCCGGCTGCTGAGCCTTTCCCGTATATCCCTGGCAAGCGCTTCGGGGGACTCAAAAACGCCCGGGCCATAGACCGCCAAATCAACGATGCCTCCGCTCTCGGACGCAAAGGAAAAACGGTCTCTCCCGTCGCCCGATTCATAAAAATACCCTTCGGGAAGATCCAGGTAAAAACCCCAGGTAGGAGAATGAAGGGGTTCCGCCGGGGAAAACGCTGGAATAAAAACGAAAAAAAGGCCCATAATGAGGCCGCAGGTACGCATCAAAGTACTCCATAATCACTAAACTGCCGTGATTCGCGTCAGGAAGGCGGGAAATCGCGGGGCTTGCAAAGGGCCTGCCCGGTAGGGCGCCCTCTCCAAGTCTACTCCAGGGGCGGGATTTTTCCCAGCCCTTCTAAGTTGAACCGTAAGGAAATTGTATGTTGAAGAAGCTCCCCGTGCTGTACGAGGATGAGCGCTGCGCGGTGTTTAACAAGCCCGCCGGCCTCGCTGTCCAGGGCGGGAAAGGGGTGGGGCTTTCCCTTGACACCCTCCTGGCCCGCGAATGGCCTTGCAGACCCTTTTTGGTACACCGCCTGGACCAGGATACGTCGGGGATCATACTGGTGGCAAAGACCAAAGAAGCCGCCGGGTACTATGCCTCGGTTATGGCCCAGCGCCGCGCCCGCAAAGGCTATCTTGCCCTGTGCGCCGGAAGGCCCGAAACCAGCGCGGGAACCATTGACGCGGACCTGGTCATACGCGGCGTGCGGAAACAGTCGCGGACCGGATACCGGCTGCTTTCAACAAAAGGGGATTTTTCCCTTCTCGCTCTGGAACTGGACACAGGCCGCATGCACCAGATCAGGCGCCACCTTGCCTCCCTCGGCCTTCCTGTCCTGGGCGACGGCAAATACGGTGATTTTGCCCTTAACAAGAAGCTAAAAAAGGAACAGGGCCTTACCAGGCTCCTCCTGCACGCCGCGTATCTGGGTATAGCGGGAAACAGGGAGTACAGAGCCCTTGACCTGGAAGCCCCCCTGCCTGATTATTTCAAAACCTTTATGGGAGTCATTGACAATAGAAGCGCTTTTTTCCATGATGAATAAGATGGATAGCAACATACGGCTTACAAAAGCCTATCTGGACACCCTGGCTACCAGTGAACTGACCCGGCTGGCGGATTCACTGGGTATAGACATTCCCCCTGATCTTGACCGCCTCTTTATCATCGAAGAACTGCTGGAACTCAACCTTGAATCAGACAGTTATCTTGAAGACCTCTTGCTTGGGGAAGTCAGCGTTCCCGGTCCCGTACCCCTGCCCAGGCATTACAATATCACCTATGTGGATGTCATGCTCCGTGATCCCGCCTGGGCCTTTGTATTCTGGGAAATAAACAGCCATGACCGGGACTATTATGAACGTTCCCCTGATTTTGACGGCTATCAACTCAAGGTCTGCCCCTTAAAAGCGTCCGAAACACCGCTGTCCAGGCCCAGGGAATTTCCTGTTCAGGGGGAGGAGGGCTTTACCGTGCCGGTGGGCATCTCCGACACGGCCTGGTATCTCAATATACCCCCCGGCAGGGGCTGGTACAGGGTTGAAGTCTGTGTCGCGCAAGGCCAGGAACTGCTTTCCGTCGCCGCGTCCGCGCCGTTCCGCGTTCCCTGTTTTGAGGACCCTTTTTCAGTCTCCGACAGGAAAAGCCGGACTTATGCCCTCATAAGCCTTTCAGGACTGGAGGATTCCCGTATTTTGTACAACGCCGACCGTGTCTCCCGCCGTAACGGACCCAAAAGGTAGCAGGGGCTCTTATGCGGGACAGAATGGTGCTTTCTTTTGTATTAAACGCGCATCTTCCCTTTATCAGGGAGAACGAACCGGGCGGGGCGGAAGAGCGCCGTCTCTTTGAACATATATGCGAGACCTATCTTCCCCTTCTTGAACTTTGCGACCGCCTGGAAGAAGACCATGTTCCTTTCCGCCTGGCTTTTTCGCTTTCGCCCGCGCTCTGCCACATGCTTAATGATGAACTTCTCAAAGAGCGTTTCCATGATTACATGGACCACCGTATCCGTTTCGGGGAAGCCGAGCTGTGCCGGGGTTCCGGTTCTTCGGGGGAACAGGAGCTTGCCCGCTGCTTTCTTGAGCGCATGACAAGGCGCAGGGCCTTTTACGAAAAACGCTGCGGCGCCGATATACCCGGCGTTTTCCGCGAGTTTCAGGCAAAGGGCAGGATAGAACTTTTGGGTTCCGCGGCGACCGGGGCTTTTCTTCCCTTTTACAGCGAACTGCCCGAGGCTGTGCAGGCCCAGTTTGAAATTGCCCTTGCAAGCCACCGGAGCTTTTTTGAAAAAAACCCCCAGGGGTTCTGGCTGCCCGAACTGGGCTGGTCCCCCGAACTTGACGAATATTTGCGTTCCTACAACCTCAGCTATACCATTGTCAATCCCCACGCCCTTTTTACCGGCACACCCCAGGCGCTGAACGGCAATTTTTACCCGGTAAAAACCCCCCGGGGAACCCTCATACTGGGCAGGGATTTTAACGTATACCGGGATTTCTGGAATGAAGAAGACGGGCTGGTTCATGACCCCGGCTACCTTGATATACGCCGCGACGCGGGGTACGAGCTTCCCTTTGAACATCTGTATTCGTATCTCAAGAGCTGCCGGGGAAGAAGCGCTACCGGCTATACCTACTGGGCCAAGAACGGCGGCCTCTACGATCCGCTGCTTGCCGGACAAAAGGCCGCCGCTGCTGCGAAACTGTTCCTGGAAAGAAGAATTGCCCAGCTTTCCGCCGCCCGGGAACTGATAGGCGGCCAGTGTATAAGCCTCAACGCCTGTAACGCCGGGGAATTCGGCTTTCACTGGCGCGAGGGACCGGCCTTTCTTGAGGCCCTGTTCAGGGAAAGCGCCCGGAACAGGCAGGTACAGTTTATGAACCCCCTGGAATATCTTTATACCCAGGACACCGCAAGCTACCAGACCATGATGCCTGAATTTTCATCCTGGGGAGTCAACGGCTATGCCGAAAGCTGGCTTGACGCGTCCAACGACTGGATATACCGGCACATATTCCGCTCCCTGGAACGCATGCGGGAGCTTGCCGACCGCTTCCCGGAGAATTCCGGCCTCAAGGAAAGAACCCTCAACCAGGCTGCCAGGGAAATACTTCTGGTACAGGAGGCCGCCTGGCCCAAGATGATGGGCGGCGGGGAAAACATGCGCTATGCCCGGTGCCAGATAGAAAATTCCCTGAGGAATTTTACCACCATATATGAATCCCTGGGCAGCAACTATATCAGCACCGAATGGCTTACCAGTCTCGAAAAGCGGAACAATATTTTCCCCGACATAAACTACCGGGTTTTCAGAAAAAAGAGATAGCCCGGCGCTGGTTTTCCGCTTGTCCCCGGCGCGGGCCTTTTGTTTATTCGCCTAAAAGTTATTTGCCTAAAAGCCCAGTTTTTCCATTTCGGTGATACGGTCCTCAATGGCCTGGGCGCGGACTATGACCGAAAGCCCTTCCCTGGCGGGATCGAATTTGGGGTTAAGCCTGAGGGCTTCTTCCCAGCAGTACCTGGCCTCTTCCCGGTTTCCTTTGGAATAGGCGTCAAGCCCGGCAAGGTAGAGCCGGTCCACCTCATCGGAGCGCGCGGCCCTCCCCCCGTCGCCGAGGTTGAGCCTTACCCCTATGCTGAGGCGGTTAAAGGGCTGCAACTGGGTAAGCAGGTCCACGGTATAGTTTATATCCAGGCTTACCCTGTCCAGGGTAATGGCGCTGCCCAGGGTAAAACGGATATTTCCGGTTTTGACCAGCGCGCCGGTGCGCATGGAGAGGAAGGGGGTAAGTTCAGCCGCTATACCGGCGGCCCAGTAGGGTTTTTCCGAAAGTTCGGGGTTCTGAAGGTTTACCGGATAGGAAAAATCAAAGGAAAAGAGCAGGGGCCGTATGGGTTTGTACGAGATACCCGCCGTGGCAACGGTGGGCAGGGGATCGCCCATCGCGGGCAGGCCCAGATTGCGTAGCGTCAGGGCCGCCGAACTGTTCCGCTCCCTTGCCGTATAGAATTTGAAGAGGTCAAAACGGGTAAGTAAGCCGAGATCGGCCATAACCTGGGCGGCGGACTGGGAAAACCCCGACCCGCTTATGATGCTTCCCTGGTCATTGGAATAGTCAGGGACAAAACGGAAGGCCCCCTTGATGTTCATGCCCGCCGAAACGCCCGAAAAATAATAACTTGAAAGAAAATTGTACGAAAGGTTCAGAATGCCCACGGCTTCGGAATAATACCCCTTGCTGGCCCGTTCCCCGTAGACATTGTACTCGGTAAAGGGCAGGTACAGCCACTTTCCCCCTGCCGCCAGGCCCAAATCGTTAACACGGGTGGCATAGACCGCGCCTTCCACATTGGTATCGGCTATCCAGTTATTGTGGAAAAACGCCAGTTCCGACCGGGCCAGCATGGACGAGCCCGCGGGATTGTATTCAATAAATGAAATATCATCGGAAACAGCGGTAAAAGCGCCGGCCATGCCTTCTGAACGGCCTCCCATGGGGACATTCAGCACCGGAAAGGCGGTAAGCCCGGCATTGGGGTCTATACCGCTCACAAAATCCGAAAAATCCCCGTACAGGTCCTCATTGATATCAATGGCGGACAGGGACAGGCTGCCGCACAAGAGCAAAAGCGTAAATATACTGGCACGGCCCCTGGGGAATATCATTATAATCATAATATATATCGGAAAAAAATTTTTTTCTATGATATTATTATAATGTAGCCGCTTTCAAAATATGGATTTTGAAATCACGGCTTCATAATAAAAACCCATAGACCGATACTAATAATGGTAGGGTATATCCAAAGATGAATGGTAAAAATCGTCAAAAAGGGCGGATTTTAAGATTTTTATTGCTTGTTCTGACTCTTTTGGCCGCCGCTTTTCCCCTTTTTGCCAGGGGCGGGCAGGACGCGGCCCTTGCCAGCGCCGACCGCCTCATCGAACAACGGCGCTATGACGAAGCCATACAGGAATTAACCGCTTATATCGAAAGCCACCCCGAAAATTTTGTCAAAGTTCAGGAACGGCTTCAGGTCATCATCAAATACCGGGACAATTACAACAATCTGGCCGAAGAACTCCTCTATGTGCTGGAGCATGATCCGGGGAATCTGGACGAACTGCTCAGAATCAGCGACGCGTTGAGAAATATCGAAATAAACCCGAACCCCATGGTCCAGAACTTTATTGACCGGACCAGGGAAGTGGCCCTCTTTACCTATAACCGCAACGAACTGGAACGGATTCTTATTGACGGCCGTACCCTGATCGACACGGGGCGCTATACCGAAGCGCTGGCCCGGTACTCAGGCGGCCTTTCCCTGTACCGGGCGGAGTTTTACGCCGCCGGATACGGTTCCATCATCGTAAACATGGTGGACAATAATGTGGCGGAAATCGAAAGGGTCATAGGCCGCTTTAACGAACTGCGGAACGCCCTGAATGACAGGATAAACGCTTTTGAACGCCAGGGCGGCCAGACGCCGGGAAGTCTTGTCGGCCTGAGCGCCGCGTATGATCAGATAAAACCCGGCCTCCTTGAACTCATGGAACTCCGCAATACCCTTGCCGGCGCGGCCGATGACTTCCAGAGGCAGCAGGCCCAGATACAGGAAGCTCGGCCCGACGTCGGAGACGCCTCGTTTCTGCCCTTTGCCACAAGGCTTATTCTGGGCCGTTTAACCGAGACCGCCCCCGAAGGGATGCTGGGGGTCATGGACACGCTCTGGGGCAGTTCCCTTGCCCGCGTTGAGACCGTCATCGCCAGGGCCGCCGGGTCGGCCTACGACGCGGCTCTGGCCCAAAGCAAAGACCGCCGCTATGACGAGGCCGGAGAGGCTTTTCCGGTAATCACCGCGTATGACGATCTCTATATGGAAGCCGCCGCCCTTGAAAATCTCAAGGAAACCCTTAAACTGCCTGAATATACCGTTATAGACGGCGTACAGATTGCCCGGGAAAAAGCCGGTTCCTATCTTGACCATTACAGCATGAAGCTGTCCCTTCCCCTGCTTGATACCGCCCAGGAAGCTGAACGCAGGATCTATATCCTGAACGAACAGGATCTGAATTACCAGCAGGCGGTGATACTGAACGCCGAGATCAGCGCCGAGACTTTTCAGCGGGGCAGCGAGGTCAGGGACGCGCTGATTGAATTTTCCGGCAGTCTCAGCGGCATGATAGCCGAAGTGGACGCCGCCGGCGCTGTTATAGGCGGCTATCAGGAAACGGCGGGGCTGCAAAGAAACGAGCCTGTCTATCTGGCCAATGTGCGGGAACGCTACACCGCTATCGCGGCCCTTGCCTGGTCCAGCGAAACCGATTCGGTTATACGGAGCTATACGCTCATTGCCAATGACCTTGACGGAAAAATCGATACCTACGAGGCTACCCTGTCCGAGGGCATGGCGCTCCTTGCCGGCGTTACAAAGACCATAGAGGAGACAGAATATACCGCCCGTTATCCCCAGGAGGCCGTCGCCCTGCTTGGCGGCATGGTAGATTCCCTTGGCAGGGATGTACAGACAGCGTCGGTCCTGCTTAGGCGCCTTGAGAATGAGGATGACCGGGTGCTGGCCGACCCCGAAATGCAGCGGCTTTCAGGCACGGTACAGAGCGTCTACCACGAACTTGAAAATATCCTTGCCCGGAGCAGCCAGACCGCCGCCCAGGCCGGAAGCCTGGCCGCCCAGGCGGAAAGCTACCGTCTTGACGGCGACAGGCTCTATCAGGAAGCGCGTAACGCCTTTGCGGGCAATAACTTTGACCTTGCCAGGGAAAGGCTGGCCAGGACAGGGGAGCGCTATGACGCCTCCCTGGAAATACAGGATTCCGATGCCCTGAGAGCTCTGAGGGACGAGCGGCTTCTTGCCCTTGACAACGAGATAGTGAGGAGAGAGAGCGAAATAGTTGTCAGGGAAGTCAGGCAACTGGTAACCCAGGCCCGGAGTACGTATTTCCGGGGCGACTTTGAGCAGGCCGAAGAGATGCTTTCAAGGGCCAAGAACCTCTGGGGGCGGATTTTTACCGAAGACGATTCCGAACTGGAATACTGGCTGGGCCTGGTGCGCAATGCCGTAACCCTCCGCTCCGGGCGGATTATCCCGGTTACCGCTCCCCTCTATTCTGAAATGAGCCAGCTTTTGAGCGACGCCCACAAGTCCTATAACGAAGGCATCAGTCTTAT
>JAISCK010000114.1 GCA_031265635.1 Spirochaetaceae bacterium | reverse complement strand
GGGAATATTTGCAGGAAAAGGTAGAAGACGCGTTCCCCCGGCAGGAGCCGCGCGCCGCCGAGTTCCCTAAGGCGATTGAGGGGCGCGGCAGGGGAAAAGGCGTCCAGGCGTTCAAGGAGCCCGGTCTTAACGAGGGCAAGGCCCGCAATGAGGGTCAGGGCGAGGCCGCAGCACAAAAGAATCCTGCCCGCAAAGCTCTGTCCCCCCTTTCCGGGCTGTTCTTCTTTTCCGTTGCTCTGTCCCCTTTTCCGGCGGAGGGCGGGCAGCAGCGCAGGGACAAAGCACCGCAGCAGCGCGGGGGCGAGGGCCTGGGCCGCGAAAAGCCCGGCCACGGCCAGCATCATGCGGTGGGAAAGCACGGAAACGGCCAGGCAGAGGAGGCCGGCAGCAAGGCGGAGTACGGGCGTCTTCCCCGGCGGGTTAAAGCGGCCGTCTCTGTTGGTGAGGGCGGTGTAGGCGATAAAAAAGAAGGCCAGGGAAAAATTGTTCTTGGTAAACTCAAGGAGCTGGTAAAAGGCGGCGGGGTTAAAGACGGCGATGCTTGCCACGGCGCAGGTATAGAGCGCAGGCCCCCGGCGGAAACTTATCGCCACGAGGCAGCCGTAGATGGTTCCCATGCTCAGCGCCGAAAGTATCTGGCTGCTTAAAACGGGATTTTGAACCAGGCGGTCAAGGAGCGATAACGTGCCGTAAACAAGGGACCGGTCAAAAAAGAGCAGGCCCCCAAGGGCCTTTGCCCTGGTTTGCAGGGCGTAATAGTATATGTCAAAGCCCGAAGGTCCCTGCCACACCCTCTGGACAACCAGAAAAACGATAACCCCAAGGATTGACGCGGAAACCGCGGCAAAAACCGCATCTCTCCGGCGTCTCAACGGTTTCTCTGCGCCTCAATCAGGGCGTTAAGGCTTGCGGTGTTTATTGAAGCGCGGGCGCTTCCGGTGATACGCCGCCGGGCGTGGTTCAGCCTGTACGCGGCGGCTTCATAGGTATCCCTGCCGGAAGACCGGTACGCTATGACCCAGTCGCCCATGACGATCCAGGAGAACTGTTCGCTCTCAAGGGCCCTTCCGTACACATCAAAGGCGCCCTCGCCGCCGCGTTCAACAAAAAGGCTCTGTTTGGAACTGAAAACCACGACAACGCCCTCGCCTTCGTATTCCACATTTTGCAGGAGCGTCTTAACCGTATCCTCAAAACCCAGCGCGGACTGTTCGACCGAGCGTATGAACTCGGCGTTGTATCTGTCGTCGGCGCTGAGCCAGGCGTCGGTATAGTTGTTCCGCACCCGGTACCAGGCCAGGCCGTTAAAATAAGCCTGATACTCCGCGCTGGCAAAGGGCCTCCCGTAGCGGGCGTAGATTTCGTTCCGCAGAAAGGGAAGCCGGTCAGGATAAAACCGCACCAGGTTGAAAATGTCAATCCTTCCCTGCCTGGTCCAGTAACCGTCATAGCCCTGGAGTACCTCTCCGGCTCCTCCCCTCTGGGCCCACAGGATGGCCGGGGCGAAAACAAGGGCGGCAATGAGCGCGATTTTCTTCATACCGCGCATGATAGCACGAAAAAAGAGGTTTAACAACGAGTTGACGCCGCCTTCCCTCTTCTTTTATACTGAAAAAGGTGGTTTAATCCAGAATGAGTCAAGATACTATGTTCCAAGGTGAAATGGACCCTGAAATTGCCGCCCTGCTCGGAACAGGCGGGACTGCCGGGCGCGGTACTGTGCGGCCGCCGGATTATTCCAGCCTTTTTGACGACGGTTCAGGCGACGCCGGTTCCATAGACGCTCCCGAAGTGGACATTACCGAAGAACACTTTCCCGAAATAACCAAACGTTCCGAGCCTGTGCCCCGCCGGGTTTTTAACGATCCCGACTACTACAAAAAGGCCCTTGCCGGAGCCGGGGCGCAGGCCCAGCGGGTGCATACAATCATACAGAAATATGTCAACGCCAAGGACCCCAAGGACCGGGGGGTGTTCAGGCAGCAACTGGTAAGCGCCTACTGGGATTTCCTTCTCGGCGTGGCCCAGAAAGCCGCCGGCAGGCTTTCTGAAACCCACAAAAACCTCCTCCGCTTTGGCATCCTGCATCCCAATTTTATGAGCCCCGAAGACAAGGATTTTTTTTCCAGGACCGTTGAGGACAACTACCTCAATCAGCCTGTTTATTATCTTGATGAATGGTTTAAGGCCGTGGGTACCGGGAGCATACGGAATTCCAGCACCGACGAAGTCCGGGTGGCAAAAAGCAATACCCAGGTACGGATGCAGCAGCTTATGGAAAAGGCCATGGGCAGGCGGGACGGCGCCCGTAACCTCCTCAAGGCAAAAAGCGAGGAGCGTGGCATACTGGAACACGCCCTGCTCGAAAAGGTTCAGTTTATTACCGAACATTATCCCCTTGAAGGATTTTCCGACATCAACTCCTGTTATACCGAAAGCCAGAAGCGGACCTTTCAGGATGTGCAGGAACTCATCAAGAACCTTGTCAAATCAGACCGGGAACTCGAAACCTTTATGCGGGATTTTAACCAGGCGGAAACCGACGTGCATACCCTTAAACACAAACTCGAAGACGAAGGCGGCGCCGCGGAAGTTGATGTCAAGGCCATAGCCACCGAGTTTGAGACCGTGCGGCAGATGGCCAAGATGACCATAGGCCGGCAGGGCAACCACTTTCCTATCCTGACCAAGGAATATTTCCGCTGTAACCCCAATTCGGTGGGAACCAGGGAAAACATTCTCGCCCAGCTTACCTGGCTTGAAAGCATAGACCTCGAAGCCTTTTCCCGCTCGTATAAAAACAGGCTGAACCGCATCGTTCCCTATGTGGTACTCATCCCTTCCTACGGCGATATGGGCATCTGCTGGGAACCCTTTGACCGTTTTAACCGGGCCACAAGCCGGGGCCGCATCGCCCTGCCCATGTACCCCAAAAACCTGTCCATTGCCATACTCTCGGCGGTGGCCGATCTGCGCTGGCAGGTCGCCAAGGAAAAAGCCTCGTATTACTGGATGGAAGAGGGCCTCACCGGCAACTACTACCAGTGGTTTACCTCCCGCAAACTCAAGGGCGACGTAAAAGAATCTTTTATAGAAGACTACATAACCTGGATGACCAAAGAAAGCGAAGCCATTCAAAAACTGGACAAGGATGTCCGGGGCATATTCTGGCGCTATGTACCTTTTTCCCAGCCGGTCAAGGACCGCCTCAAAGCCAGAAGCTATGTCTACCAGGAACTCTACCAGCGGGACGTCAACCGTTCCCTTTCGGACGGCTATTAGGCGAAACAGCCTCGTTATCTGCCTTGGCCTGTTTTTTGCTGTTTTTCTTTACATTTTCGATATAATCCATCAACGCTTCCCTTGTGGTCAGCCAGTTCTTCCGCAGCTTTACCGCCTTTAAGCGTCCGGTCCGGGCCAAATACGACAAATATTCCACACCGTATTCACATAACCCCGAGGCTTCCTGCAAACTTATATAACCATATCTATCCTCTTTGTCATCTTTGCTTTTTAGGACGTTTAGATAAATCAACAGCGACCGCTCTACGGACCGGCCAATAAAATTAAAATAATTGGTGTAGTGTTCCCTGTCCGCTTCCTGCAACACCTGATAATATTTTCTTCTGTCAATATGCAGTATCACGGCGGGCGGATAACCGTTTTGCAGCAATATCAGGTTCATTATCAGCCGCGATGTTCTTCCGTTACCGTCGATAAACGGATGTATATACACCAATTTGTAATGAACCCACGCGGCCAATTCCACGGCGGATAATTTTGACTTTTTTTCATAATACCATGCAAAAAATTCCGCCATTAATGCGGGTATCTTTACCGCGGACGGAGGCAGGTGTACGGCTCCCCGTATCATAACATTTACGTTCCGGTACTGTCCGGCATCAGCGTCGCTTATATTTTTTAGTATGATCTTATGGATTTCTAAAACAAGCGCCTCGTCCAGTTCCTTTTTCTTTTTGACAAAATCATATACAAATTGAATGCTTTGCTTATGATTAACGGCTTCAAAATGCTCTTGTAATGTTTTGTTTCCGATTGTCAATCCTCTGTTGATTACCAGGTCGGTTTCCCGCGGGCTTAAAGTATTTCCCTCGATGGCGTTGGAATTGTATGTCCACTCTAAAGTGAACTGTTCGTCCAGTTTGCGGACAATTTCGGGGGGAAACGGCCTTAATGTATCCAGTTCATGCTTTTTGCCTTCAATACTTTTAAGCAGACCCGCGTCAATACCATCGGTTTCCATATTGGTTACTTTATCCGCAATTCGCGGCATACGCAAGCATGTTTCAAGTTCTCCGGGGAATTCTCCCGTAAAAAAATTTCCAAACCGCGCAATTTTGAAGCTCTTTTAGCACATGTTCAAAATTAAATATTGATTTTCTTGACAAATTTCTTTTTCTGTCATGTTATAAGACGGGGGTTTGTTTTGGGCAAACCCCCGTCTTATAACTTTTAGAGGAATTTGTATGAAGAAATCACTGTGTATTGTCTTGACCCTTTTTCTTGCCGCCGGGCTTTTCGCGGGCAGTCTTGACTACCTGACCAACCAGAGCGCCGCCTGGATGATGACCACGTCGCGTAACGCGGCCACCGACAGCGCCGACATTGTCAATTATAACCCCGCCGGAACCGTGTTCCTGGCGCCCGGCCTTCATGTTGACGTGAGCAGCCAGACCCTGTTCAAATTTTACGGGAATACTGTTGCCTTTGATCCCGGCCGTGTATCAATACGGGGCATGCGTCCGATAGATGATACCTTTAAGCCTGAAAAAATAACCTGGTCCCTGCCCAATCTCTATGTGGCCTATAATTTTGGTAACATAGCGGGCCCCGGCAGGCTCGCCGCCTATCTCCAGGCCGGCGTTGTCGCGGGCGGCGGCAATCTTAACTGGAAAGACGGCACGGCCGGATCGACCCTTGCCCTTGCCAGCCTGTCCCTGCTGGCCACCGTCAATGGGAACATCACGTCCCAGAGTTTCGAGGCGTCCAGCATCTACTACAACATAGGTATCGGCGGGGCCTATTCCTTCTTTGACGACAAACTGTCGGTCAGCCTCGGTTCCCGCGTGGTCCTGCCCCGGCGGGGCTTTATCCTTAAAGCCGCGTATAGCGGCGGCGGAGCGCTCAAAAGCGAGTTTGAATACAACGCCGTGGGCTTTACCCCCATCGCGGGAATTAACGTGCGGCCCGTAACGGGCCTTACCCTTTCCGCCCGCTATGAGATGGAAACCAAACTTGAGTTTGAATATAACGAAAAGAGCATGAGCGGAAGCTCGGCGCGGCTGGTGGGAATAGGGAGAACCATTCTTGCCAACAGCGGCATCAGCAACGGCAAAAAATTCAAACAGAACCTTCCCCATCTTATTGCCCTGGGCGCGGAATACGCGGTTAATGACATCCTGACCGTTTCCCTTTCGGGCAATATCTTTCTCCTCAATGTGGCGGACCTGGGCAGGACCTATACCAGCGCCACCGGAGCGGAGGAAGGCGACATTAAAGATTACTTTGACCTGGGCTACGAAGCCGGCCTCGGCGCTTCCTGCAAGATCCTCGACGGCGTTACCCTGGGCACAGGCATTATGTACACCGAATCAGGCGCCAGGGACAGCTATTTTACCGACAGCAAGACCGTACTCAACGCCAGCGCCAATCCCCCCCTTGATTCCATAGCCGTTGGCCTCGGCGCCAGCTATGCCCTTAAAAACGGCCTCTCCTTTACCCTATCCGGCCTCTACAGCTACTATCTGCCCCATGATTACTCTTCGGTGTCCCCTTTCCCTTCGATTTTTAGCGCCTCGGGAACCTACAAAAAAAGCGTCCTCAACATCGGCATAGGCGCGGGCTACCACTACTAATTTTGAAACTCTTGACAAAGTATCTTTTTCTGTCATGCTATATAAGAAAGGGGGTGTTTTTACCAATCCCCGATTGTTAATTTTGAAGGAGTTTATATGAAGAAATCGCTGTGTATTCTATTGACCCTTTTTCTCGCCGCCGGGCTTTTCGCGGGCAGCATAGACTATCTGTCCAACCAAAGTATCAACTGGATGATGACCACGTCGCGCAACGCGGCCACCGACAGCGCCGATATTGTCAACTTTAATCCCGCCGGAACAGTCTTTTTGCCGCAGGGGCTTTCTCTTGACGTAAGCAACCAGACCCTGTTCAAATTCTACAAGAATGAACTGGACAGCCCCGTTGACAAGACCCTTGAGCAGGATGAACCCACCTGGTTCCTGCCTAACCTCTACGCCGTCTACAATTTTGGAAGGATGGGCCCCGGCCTGCTCGCCGCCTATCTCCAGGCCGGCATTGTCGCCGGCGGCGGTAATCTCAACT
>JAISCK010000102.1 GCA_031265635.1 Spirochaetaceae bacterium | reverse complement strand
ACGTACATCGAGACGGATACCAAAAACCGCGCCAGGGTCTCGCTGACCGGCGAGTCCCGCTCGTTCATCAACGAGTACATCCGCAATTCCTCCAAAGTAAGCCCCGAAGACAAGCTGGCTATCGGCATCCACGGGCGGAGGCCGCCCCACGTGATTATACCGCCCCACACCGTGCCGGTGCTCAAAGCCCGCGCGGGCAACCCCCGCGAAGTTGTCATAGAATACTGGGACGCGGAAGGGGGAGGCCGGGGCAAGCCCGAGGACGTACACGGTATCGAGGTGCTCTGGGTGATTTTGGACCACGAGCCCGTAAGGGACGCGGAGTTTACCCACTCGGCCTTTGACACCCGCAGCCCCCTGACGCTGATCTTTGACGAAGCGGACCGGGGCAAGCGGGTCTACATGGTAGGGAGATGGGAAATCGAGCGCGAGGGCCTCAAAGGCCCCCTGGGCGAGATAGTCTCGGCATTTATCCCCTAATTTATAACCACGAACAAAGGATAACCACGGAGTACACAGAGTTACACGGAGTTTGGGCTATTTTCCTTCTTCCTCTCCGTGTAACTCCGCGTCCTCCGTGGTTTTTCTTCCTCCGTCCGTGGTTATATTTCTCCTAATGAAGCCTGAACCGGGCCGACAGTTCCTTTAGGTGGCTGCCGATAAAAAGAACGCCGTAACCGGTGAGCACCGCCCCGATAGTAATCCCCACGGGAAGCAGAAAAGAAGAACCCTCCGCGTCGGCGACTTTGACAAATCCCAATCCGAAAAAGGAAGTAGCCAGGGAGATAAGGATGAAGAACCCTATAATCACCCAGCCAAGGGTAGAAACCCCGCCGGGGACATCGGGAACCATGCCGGGGAAGGCCGCCTCCTCCCCGGCTTCTTCCGGCAGTTTCGCCATTATCGTTTTTTCAAGCCCAGGGGAAGGAGGGAAAAAATCGGTTTTCATGATTTCCCGGAGGGCCTCAAAATTTTTTGCCTTCTCCGCGCACTCGCGGCAGAGAAGGAGGTGCAAAAAAACACGAATCCGGAAAAACAGGGGAAGCGGTTCATCTCCCGACGATTCAACAATTTTGTCTATTATTCCGCAGCATCCGGGGCGCCCCTGGCAGCAAAGCCCACCTCCCCCCTCAGGCGGTACATGTTCCGTCATTCCTCATCTCCTTTGGTAAACCCGGCAAAATCTTCAAGTCTTTCACGCAGCAGCTTTTTAGCCCGGAATACATGCGATTTTATGGTGTTGACCGGATACCCGGTAATCGCTTCAATTTCCTGATAAGACCGGTCATAAAAAAAGAAAAGATCCACGCAGATCCTGTAGCGCTCGGGGAGCTCCCCCACCGCCCCCAGAACCGCCTCCCTTGCCGTGGAACGCATCAGCTTCCGTTCCGGCGTGTCCCCGTCGGGGATGACTTCGTCCTCCGCCAGGCTGTGATAATCCTTCTTCCGGGTCAGGCTGTTGACCGCCGTATTATAGGAGATCTTGTACAGCCAGGTCGAAAACCGAGAACGGCCTTCAAAGCGGGAAAGGCTGCGGAACACTTTAAGGAATACCTCCTGGGTAAAATCCGAAGCGTCATCGCGGTTGCGAAAAAAGCTCATGCCCATTCCGTACACCGCCCGCTCATGTCTGGCGACAAGAAGCCTGAACAGTTCCTTTTGCCCCCCGAGGATCTGATCCACTATGAGCCGATCATCCTCATCCTCTCCTGTCATGAGCCTCTGTCGCCGCGCTTGATCCCATAGTAAACCAGCAGACCAAATCCTACCGACAGGGGAATAATCCCGCCCAAAAGGCCGAAATTGACCCCCAGGGCGATGGCAAGGAAGATGGTCAGGGCCAGCCCCACAGAAAAGAGGAGAAGCCCCGCGAGCAGACTAAAAGACAAGAGATCGAAGTCGGGCTTTTTGTACTGCCCGGCCTTGATAAGGAGGATTCTGCGTCTATGATTCCAAAGGAGGTAAAAAAACACCACCACTGAACCCATGACTATCCCTACAATGGGGATAATAGAGATAATAACCTGGGCTGCCGAAGACGGTATCTGCTCCATCGAAAACCAACCTCCTCCTGTGCGGCGATAGATCCATTATAACCTGAAAATTTCTATACGTCTATGATTAAATTAGACCCGGAAAAGACGGAA
Organism: Spirochaetaceae bacterium; assembly: GCA_031265635.1. GTDB lineage: Bacteria > Spirochaetota > Spirochaetia > Treponematales > Breznakiellaceae > JAIRTD01. Next base: position 6,149 of record JAISCK010000102.1, on the reverse strand, counting down.
ACGGTTGCGTCAGACCGGGCTGCGCCCGGTCCATCGGAGTTTTGGGGCGGGGGCGGCGTGGTTTGGGGGCGGCGCGTTGTCGGAAGCCCCAAAACTCCACGCATCGATCCTCCGGGTTATAGGGCAAGCGCTCATACCTCGATCTTTGAGAGTATGTTTTTTTCAAACCAGGTTGGCGCTGAATCGCCGGTAATGTACAGTTGGTTATCCCGCTTTTCAGCAAAATACTGATAGGCTTGCGATTCTTTTGATGAAGAATTATCGAAAAAATACACCCTGTGAGCAAGCAAAAACGCCGCGGAAAGATTTTCCATTGTCCTCGAGTATCTCCCCCTGATTTTTTCTTCCGGCACATTATGCCCGCCGCGTTCAACCCGGTTCTTAACCCGTTCCATGTTAATATCAGGATCATCGGTAGCTATAACATAGAGATAGGTGATAAATCCTTTTTCTCTTGCGATTCTCAATTCTTCAATCTTGGAAGGATGAGAAAAAACCGTCTCAAACGAAAAAGAAGAAACGGAATCAAGCATTTTTTGCCTTAAAAAATCACCCAGGGCCGCGTAAAGGTAGCTGAACTCTTCCGAAGCGGCAGATTTAAGGGAAAGGATTCCATCGTCAATTTGTATCTCCTTTGACAAACGGAAAGAGACAATTTTTTGAAACGGAGAATTATCCAAATATTCCAATAACTCACGGGCGGAAAAGGCTATGGGCCAGTTAGTGATATTAAAACCAACCGCCATATCCACCGCTATCTGATCCGGGTTGATATGATAATATGCGTTAAACGCATGAATTTTAAGAAGGTAGCTAAACAGGGACGTTTTGCCCGATCCGTTTGGACCCGCGAAAATACGCAGGCGCTTGATCCTTCCCCCCGCCATGCTTAAACCTTGGGCAGTTTATAGACCCGTTTCTTTACCGGAACCCAGGGATGCGCGTCGCCGAGAATCTCTACTTTGCCGTCGGGGTATTCTTTGACTATTTTGCCGTCTTTGACCGAGGTGATGGGAAGCCCGGCCTGTTTTGCCTCGTAGACGGCAAACGCCCCGGCCATTGAGCACATCCGCTGGAACGGCTTTAGACGCTTGGTACCGATAATCGGCTTATCCTCAAAATCGCTCAGATTCATATCTTCCCCTTACATGAATGTAAACATTGAGCTGTTTTCTGTCAACATAAGGCATGGCGGCACAAGAGTACCCGTGTACTCATTCACGGCCCCTTGCGGGCGAGTTTTTCCCGGAGGACGGCTATTTGCCGCTTCACTTCGAGGGGCGCCGGGCCGCCGGGGAGGGAGCGGGCGGCTACGCAGGCGGCGGGCTGTATGGCTTCGTACAGATCGGCCTCAAAAAGGGGGGAACGGTTTTTCAGGTCCGCGAGGCCGCGCCCGGCTATGCTCCGCTGCCCGGCGTCAATGCAGTCCCGGACAATGAGGGCGACGGCTTCATGGGCCCTGCGGAAAGGAAGGCCCTTGCGCACCAGGTATTCGGCGGCGTCGGTGGCTTCAAGAAAGCCGCCTTCCAGGGCCTCCCGCATCTTTTCGGTGTTGAACTCGGCCCCGGCCATCATGCCCCGGAACATACGGAGGCTCCGGGATGCTGTGCCGAGGCTGTCAAAGAGGGCTTCTTTGTCTTCCTGGAGGTCTTTGTCATAGGCATAGGGAAGGCCCTTGAGGAGGACAAGGAGGGTCATGAGATTGCCGCCTGCCCTTCCCGCTTTGCCCCTGATAAGCTCCGCGAAATCGGGGTTCTTTTTCTGGGGCATGATGGACGATCCGGTGCTCCACGCTTCGGACAAATTGATAAAACCGAATTCCGCGCTGGCCCAGAGAACGAGGTCTTCGCAGAACCGGGAGAGGTGGGTCATGGTTATGGCCGAGGCGGAGGCAAGTTCCAGGGCAAAGTCGCGGTCGGCGACCGAATCCATGGCGTTAAGGGTTGGTTCGGGAAAGCCCAGCGACGCGGCAAGGGCTTCCCTGTCCAGGGGAAGCGACGAGCCGGCCAGGGCGCCAGAGCCGAGGGGGCATTGGTCAAGCCGCTTCAGGGCGTCCTCAAAACGGCCAAGGTCCCGTTCAAGGCCGCAGGCCCAGGCGCAGAGGTGGTGGCCCAGGGTAAGGGGCTGGGCTCTCTGGAGATGGGTATAACCGGGCATGATGCTGGCGCTGTGCTTTTCGGCAAGGTCAAGCAGGGTCTCTATAGAAAGGGCAAGTTCGGCGCAGAGGCCGGGAACTTCCCTTTTAAGGTAGAGCCGCAGATCAAGGGCGACCTGGTCGTTCCGGCTCCGCCCTGCGTGAAGCATCCGGCCCGTATCGCCCAGGCGGGCAGTGAGTATTCCTTCTATAAAAGAATGAATATCCTCGGCGTCCTCGTCAACAACAAGGGAACCTGATTCAAGCTCCTGGGCTATGCGCTCAAGCCCGGCGTCCAAGAGCGCCGCGGTTTCCCCGTCAATGATGCCCTGCTTTGCCAGCATCGCCACATGGGCGCGGCTCCCCCGTATGTCGTCCCCGGCAAGAACCTTGTCAACCTTTATTGACGCCTGAAAAGCGAAAGCCTCTTTGCCGGGTTTTTCCCGCAGCCGCCCGGACCAAAGCACGGCCTTCCCTTCCCGGGTTTCCGCCCTGTCCGCCTGGGACTCCATCTTGTCCTGATTCGCGGCATCCTTCATGTTAGGCGTCATTATTTTTTTGAACCCTTGCCCGTCCCGCCCGCCTTCCCGGACTTTGCCTGGTTCTGCCGCATCAGGGCCCTGACCAGTACAGGGAGGCCGTACAGTTTGATAAAGCCCTTCGCGTCGGCGTGGTTGTACAGTTCGCCGGTGGTAAAGCTCGCTATGCTGGCGTTGTACAGTGAATAAGGGGAAGTACTGCCCGCCGGGCGTATGGAACCTTTGTAGAGTTTGAGCCGCACTGTTCCGCTGACTGTCTCCTGGGTTACGTCGACAAAGGCCGCGAGAGCTTCACGCAGGGGGGTGAACCAGAGGCCGCCATAAATCACCTCGGCCATCTTCTGCCCCGCAAGCTGCTTGAAGGCATAGGTTTCCCGGTCAAGGCAGAGGCGCTCCAGTTCCTGATGGGCGTAATACAGTATGCTTCCTCCCGGAGTCTCATAAACGCCCCGGCTCTTCATCCCGACAACCCGGTTTTCGACCAGGTCCGCAAGGCCGACGCCGTGGGCACCGCCCAGGACATTGAGGGTCTTGATGAGGCTCACGCCGTCAAGCCTCTTGCCGTTCACCGCTACGGGGATGCCCTTTTCAAATTCAATTTCAACATATTCGCCTTTATTGGGCGCTTTTTCGGGCGGGGTGGTCATCTTGAGCATGTGGGAAAGGACCGGCTCATTGGCAGGGTCCTCAAGCTCAAGTCCTTCATGGGAAATATGCCAAAGATTGTCGTCCCTGCTGTAGGAATCCTTTTTTTTCATCGGGACAGGAATGTTCCGCCGTTTCAGATACCGTATCTCGTCTTCGCGGCTCTTGAGCTTCCAGGTACGCCAGGGGGCGATGATTTCAAGGTCAGGGGCCAGGGCCATGACGCCCAGGTCAAAACGCACCTGGTCATTGCCTTTGCCGGTAGCGCCGTGGACAACCGCCTGGGCCTTGATTCTGCGGGCCTCTTTAACAAGAACCTTGGCAATCAGGGGCCGGGCTGTCGAAGTACCCAAAAGGTATTTGTCCTCATACAGGGCATTGGCCTTGAGTGCGGGCCATACATAGTCTTCGACATATTCCTTCCGCGCGTCAACAACAACGCACGCTGCGGCGCCGGTATCTAGGGCCCGCTGCCTGACGGTCTTCCAGTCCGCCTCCTGCCCCACGTCAACACAGACCGCCGTAATATCGCAATCATGATTTTCTTTAAGCCAGGGAATAATCACTGTTGTATCCAGCCCTCCCGAATAAGCCAGGACCACTTTCTTCTTCATGGAACGCTCCTTGATGTCTGTATGGTTCCTCATTATGCCTAAAGGAGCGGCTTTATACAAGGAGAGCGGTAATTCTCTGTACCCGGCAAAAAGCGAAAGGACGCCGCAGAAACTTTTCAGGGGTCCTGTCAGGGGGTAAAGACCCTCCTTACGGAGGGCGCTTTTCCCCCTGCCACCCCTCCTGCAATCTTTTAGCGTCCTTTCACCGGTGCGCAAAACAGAGCATTACCGGCTAACCGGGAAATCAGGGAAAAAATCCGTCAAATTAAGGATAATTTGACGGATTTTTTTGGTTGAACCAAAATACTGTAAGGAGAAAAGGTGAATTTTCAAAATAGTTCTATCTGGGGATTTCTTTTTTTGGCGGGTCCGGTCCTGACAATGGGTACGAGTTCTTCAAGGTCTTCGAGAAAACGGCTGGCTCTTCCTTTTAGTATCCTGCCCCGGAAATTCCGCGTTCCGGCCCAGGAAAGATACAGTCCTTTGCGGGCCCTGGTCATGGCCACATAGAGGAGCCGTTTTTCTTCTTCTATGCGGCCTGGGGTATCCGCTTCGGCTTCCGGCGCGTCATAGAGCGTAAAGGGAACTATGCCTTCTTCGAGTCCGGGAACAAATACATAATCAAACTCAAGGCCCTTTGAGGCGTGCATGGTCATCAGGGAAACGCCTTTTGCCTGAGGCAGGGCAAAGGGAATTGCTTCGCCCCGGCCGGCTTCTTCTTTAAGTTCATAGGGTATGCCGTGGTTTTCAAGGGCCTTGACAAAGGGCGCGGCCATGATTCCGGCGCGGAACAGCACGGCGCAGTCTTCCGGCGCGGCATCGCCTGTTCCCGCTGCCTTTGAGTCTATGGCGAAAAACGAAGCGCCGCCTATGAGGCCGGCAACACGGCGGGCAATGCCTTCGGCCTCGGCGCTGTCCGTGGCGCAGGCCGTGCGGAAAAGTTCCACCGTCCTGCCCGATCCCGCCATTTCCCGTCCGGTAAGGGCGGCGGCGGCTCTTATAATGGGAAGGGCGCAGCGGAAACTCCGCGTAAGCTCAAAGCGGGCGGCGTCAGGGTAATCTTCAAGAAAACGGTCGATGAAACGTTTGTCGGAACCCCTGAATCCGTAGATGGCCTGGTCGGGGTCGCCGATTACCCAAAGGGAAGACCCGGCAGAGTCTTCCGCGTCCCGGCCGGGCGCGAGAAGCCGTATGAGGACATATTGGGCAAAGTTCAGGTCCTGGTATTCGTCCACAAAAATGAAGGGGAATTTTTTCCGGCAGGAAGCAAGTATGCCGGGATGACCCAAGAAAAGCCTCACGAGGCCCACTATGAGGTCATCATAGTCAAGCCGCCCCGAGGCGCGGAGTTGCTTCCGGTACCCGGCATAGAGCGCTTCCATCGCCGGATCAGGATCAGCGGGGCCGCTCTTTCCGGCAAGAGATTCAAGAAACCCCGCGGTGTCAAAGGGCGGTTTTTTTTCGCCCGGAAGGAGCAGATAGCGCTTGCGGCTTTCGATATAGACGCCGAGCTTTCCGGCGCTTGTTTTCTTCGCGCCGCTCCCGGAAGCCCCGCAGATTTCCCTGAGCAGGGCGTCCCGTTCATCCTCACCCATGACGGAAAATTCCCCAGGAAGCCCCGCCTTGTCCGCCTCGTTCCGCAGTACATACGCCGCGAAGGAATGGAAGGTCGCCGCGAAAACGCCGTCAGGGGCGCCAGCCCTTTCCGCCGCTCCATTGCCGGTCCGTACTCTGTCCCTCAGTTCGGCAGCGGCCCTGACGGTAAAGCTCAAGGCAAGTATTGACGCCGGTTTAACGCCTTCCCCGATAAGCCTTTTTATGCGCTCGCTTAACACGGCAGTCTTGCCGGTTCCGGGTCCGGCTATGATGAGGGCCCTTGAGTCCTTTGCTTCAAGTATGGCGCGCTGGACCTCGTCGGGAACAAAGGCCGGGGACAGAGCTTTCGCCGCGTCTACGGGCATGGCCGCCGCTGGGGACAGAGCCGCTGGGTCTGCGGGCATGGCCGCCGCCGGGGACAGAACCGCCGCTACCGGGGACAGAGCGGGGCCGGGCGAGTCCTGAAAAAGTTCCCGCTCAGCGGGGGATTTTTCTTTGCCGCTGAAAACCCTGACGACGCCGTATTCTCCGTCATAGCCCGGCTGTATGGACACGGAACCGGAACGCATGAACATGAGCGCTTTGGCAAGGAGTTCCCCGGAAACGCCCAGGCCCTTTACG
>JAISCK010000088.1 GCA_031265635.1 Spirochaetaceae bacterium | reverse complement strand
AGGGTAGTCAGGATGCCGTTTTGTTTCCTGACCTGCCAGTTGTCCAGGCTGGTAATGCACCACACATGGTAAAAATCCACCGCGTCAATGTTGAGCCGCCTGAGCTGGCTTTCAATCTCCCTTCTGAGATCAGATTCGGTACTCTTGAAAGTCTTGGTCGCCGTATAGTAAGGAAGAGAGCGCTTTCTGAGTTCGGCAAGGCCCTCCCCGAAGACCGACTCGCTTTTTGTTTCAAAATAACCCGGAGCCGTATCAAAGTAATTTACCCCGCCTTTGGCGGCCCTGACCATCATGCGTATACATTCATCATGATCATCGATATGGGCAAAGCGCATGCCCCCAAAGCCGAGCAGCGACACCTTCTTGCCGGTTTGTCCGTAATCCCTGTATACCATGGTTCCTCCTAAATCCGTCTGCCCCTGGCGCTCCGGGTGTTCACCTTTTCGGTTACGCGGCGCATAATTTTTATCCTGAGATACACCCGGTCGCCGCCCGAATACGTTACCACATAGGGGTCGCCGCCGTAATCGATTATCCGCCGCGCGGGTTCGGTGTACAAAAGATAGTAGCGGTGATCCAGACCCGGACCCGCCTGCTTAAAGAACAGCCGCTTGGCGTCGTCGTTTTCCTCAAAGCACACTTCCAGCACCTCAAGGTTATCGGTGTCAATGTAGGAGTTCAGTATCGCGCCCATGACGCGCTTGCTGATTTTTATTTTGTTCCTGACCACCACGTCGCGTATGGTCATGGTGCCCATGACATTGGCGCTCTTCTGCTCCCGGTAGGGCTCCGCGTCATTGAGGGTTATATTCGCCGAAAGATAAAACTGATACCGGGAAAGTTCCTCGTGCCCGCCAAGATCGTTTATGGAATTCTGGGTAACGGCCTTTGTGGACGCGCACCCCGAAAGGGCAGCCGCAAGAAACACCGCCATTATTCCCGCACGCAGCGCGTCCGGCCTTTTTGTCTGCATCATGGTTCCTCCTATTGCCTGTTCCGCAGTATATCCTGCCGCAGCTGCCACTGTCCCCGGTCAATGCGGCCCTCGCGTATTTTTATATACCCGCTCTCGGCTATGGCCCGCGCGTCAAGGCCGTTGACCCAGGCAATGCGCACCCATACCGCGCCGGCAAGTTCTTCGACAGGGACATCCTCAAATACCGCGGTAGCTCCCGCCGGGCCGGAACTGATAGTGCGGCTCACGGGATTTACCAGGTATATGTCCTTGGAAGCAATAACGGAACCCGCCTCATTGACCAGCTCCGCGCCTATGGTCATGGTTTTCCCCAGGGAAGGCGCGCCGCTTTCATCAACAAAAACCGGCGACGAAAGGGGCCACTGGGCAAAACCCCATTCGGCCTTTTTGCCGGTTCCGGTAAGGCCGTCGTAAATTTTCCGCAGCACCTGAAAACCCGAAGACGGGTACGAGGCAAGGGCAAAGGAGACATCCGCAAGGCCGGTCCCGTAGTTCACCCGGCCCCTGGCAAGTTCCCCCTCATAGACAAGCTCATAGGGAAGGTGGGAGGCAAAGAAAGCCTCACATTCCTCCATCAGGCCGAGCCAGGCGTTCCGCCTTTCAATCTCGTCCCGTATGGACCCTATATTCCCCCTGGATACATCGGAAGAAAGCGAAGAAAGCCTGTCGTCAGCTTCGCGGAGGGAATCGTCAAAAAAGAGGGCGTCATAGTAATAGCTCAGGGCTTCGGTAACAGCGCCGTTTTTCTGGGCGGCAAGCCCCCGCGAAAGCGCCGCCTCAGCCGCGGCCTCCGACGTAGTAACCCTTTCCAGGGCTTCCCTTCCCGCCTGGGTAAGCGCCACGCCCATCTGCTCAAGGAGCCCCGCGGCGGCCCGTTTCAGCGCCCGCATGGAACGCAGATCATCCAGCGTACAGGGCTCAGGAGGCCAGGACGCCCGCCGCTCCCCGGTTTCAGTATCAGAGATGGCAAGTTCAAGGAGGAAGAGCGCCGGGGCGGTTTTGGTTATTGAACCGGCCAGTATGTACCGGGCATTGGTAAGATTCCCCAGGGAAATAAAATCATCGTCGGAATAGTAGGGCGACAGGGACTTTTCCTGCTCGGCAAGTATGCGGTCAAGATTCTGGCGGTCAATCACCGTCATGGCCGAATACCGGTTGAAGTCGCCCGCAAGGGCCCCCTGCACCATGGCCGGCAGCCACGCCTCCGCCGGGGACAGCCCCCTGGCACGGGGCTCAAGGACCGCGACGCGTATACCCGCCCCGCCCGAACCCTCAAAGTAGGGCCCCTCGCTCTTTTGCGGAGAGGCCGCCGACGCGCACCCGGCAAGGCCCAGGACGGCGAGCATGACAAGAATACTCAGGCGTTTTTGAATCGGGCTCATCATGGTTACTATAGCACAAAATGAACTTTTGTACACAGAACGGGAAGGGGGATTTACCGCGAAGTTATCAATCAGGAGGAATTTACCGCTAAGTAGACCGCTACGCGGTCAATTAAATGAGAAGAAGTCGTCTATGAGAAAAGTCAAGCGATTTCAGCAAGATTGTTCTCTTTTTTTGATTTCCCCAAAAACCTCCGGTATTGTTCCATCTTTGCTTCGTGCCTTTCAGGGTCCCGGCCGTAATGGTATTCCTGTTTCTTCAGCATTTGATACAGCTCAGCGAA
>JAISCK010000060.1 GCA_031265635.1 Spirochaetaceae bacterium | reverse complement strand
AGCACCAGGCCGAAAAGCGGCGCGGCGAGGCGCTCCTTGCTGTCCACCTTGGCCGCGGCGGCCAGGGGCACATCGGGCCGTACCGAACTGCGCAGTATGGTTGTCCTGCCGTCGGAACTTTCAAGAACCACAAGTTCGCCCGGTCTTGCCGGAAAGAGCAGGTCCTGCAACGCGGGAATCAGGGTCCCCTGGGACGCCTGGGGCGTAACCCCGTTAATGGCCGTTATATACATCCCCTCTTCGAGACGCAGTTCGGACGCGGGGGTAAAGGGGGCCACATACACGATTTCGGCCCCCTGGCTGGTTTCGTTTACCGCGAGGCCCAGCCAGGGCCGTTCAGCCTTGCCGCCCTTTATCATGGCGGGCAGGGCCGCTGCCATGCGCTCCGCCGGAACGGCAAAATTAAGGCCCTGGTACTGATCTATACCGGCGAATACTATGCCCACAAGGCGTCCCGAAAGGTCAACCACAGGGCCGCCGGAATTGCCGTGGTTTACCGCCGCGTCTATCTGTATAACGTCCCCTATCGGAAGGAAACGCCTTCCCAAGGCGGACACAATGCCCGAGGTTACGGTTTTTTCAAGCCCGCCCGGAGAGCCTATGGCAAGCACGGTCTCGCCCACCCTGGGTGTTACCCGGTCCACGACGGAAAAAACATAGGCGGGTTTTATCTCGGCCTTGATGATGGCAAGGTCCATGGCTTTGTCCCAGCCTACCACCCTGGCCGGTACGCGGGCGCTTGACGAGTCGCCCATGCGTATATACAGCCGCGAATACCCTTCATAGGAAGGGTCAACTTCGCTTGCGATTACATGGTAGTTGGTAATGAGGAGTCCTGATCCGTCAACAAAGAAGGCCGACCCCAGTATCCAGTCGGGGCTGCCCATGCCCCGCTCTATCCTGGTTCCCCGGTACACCATCACCGTGGCGACGCCCTGTATCATATCAGACGGGGCGTCGGCGCCCTGGGCATAGGCGCGCGCTTCGGCGTCCACCGTCGCGCCGCCGCTGTCAAGGATAGAAAGAAAGAAAGCCGCGGTACGCCTCTGGCGCAGTTCAACGGCCCGCTCAAAGAAAGGCAGGGCGTTAGCGGCGCTGAGGGGGTCAAGTTCATGGGCCCGCACGGCATAGACAAAGGCGGCAAGATCATTGTCCCCGGCAAGGTATTCCCTGGCCTCGGCCAGAAGAAAGTCGGGCTCCATGCCGGTACTCTCCACCGTAATGCCCAGGGCCATGAGGGAACGCGCCATTGAGGCCGCGTCATCCCAGCGGCGCTCGGCTATGGCCTTTATCTGGGCCTCTTTAAGGTTTTCGACAGCCTGACGCCTGATTGTGTCAAAGGAATAGTTTTCAAAGCCATAGGTCCGCTCATACGCGCCCATAAGGTGTATGGCCCGTACAGGGTCTTCCCCGGCATAACGCTCAATATCGTCAAGCCTGAACTGTTCCGCCGGACGGGGAATTTCGAGCCGCTGCTCCGCGCTGGTACAGGACAGCAGCAGGGCGCAGACAAGGAGAAAAGCAGAGCGGCAATACGCCTTGCGCCTACCGGGAACCAATTTCATGCCGTTCCCTCCTGCCGTCGCCGTCAAGGTCCCAGGACCTTTCGACCCTGCCGTCCCGGAGATATACTTCGCCATATTCAAACAAACCGTCTCCATCCCAATCGCTCTCCGAGCTTTCCATATCCCCGGCAAAATCAAGCGCCTCTATCCTATCCGTAAGGCCCGGAACCTGGCGGAAACGCCGGACGGTTTCGAGCCTGCCGTCCATATCCATATCCACGCGCTGTAAAAAGAACTGGCCAAGGCGGAACTCTGTTTCCGAAACGAGCCTGCCGCCGGCCATTTCCCTGGCCCGCTGGGGTATGCCCCGTATCATGTCAATATACTCAACAGCGCCCTCGGCGCTTTTACCGGGCCGTTCAACGCGGACCGCCTGGGCAACCAGGGAACGCCAGGATACGCGGGGAACGAGGGGGTCCCGCCTGGGATAAAGAAACTCAGGTCCCGCAAGGGAGACAAAGTCCAGCGGCGCGTACAAATATTCAAGCGGAGGAGGAAAAAAAACCGTCCCCCCGGTTTCAGCCCTGAGAAGAGCGGGATACTTTTCCCAATATACCCGCAGTTTCTCTTCCTCATTCTCGGAAACGCCGGGAAGCATAAGCAGGGAGGCGCTTTCGGGAACTCCAAAGGCAAAAAACACTTCCAGATCGGGAACGCCGTCCTGATCGGCGTCGTAATGATACGAGGCGGCGCTGCCTTCCCGGAACCTGATCTCTGTCTCGGCAAAGCTGTCGTTGTCCTCGTCCTCTGTTATAACACCGCTAAACGCCAAAAGGTTTCCGGTAAAGGCCCTTCTCGCCCCCTCTGTGCGTAAAAGGGACCAAAGTTCCCCGATAAGTGCGCGGGGAAGGGGCAGGAGCAGGCCTATTACCGCCGCGGGACCCGTCTCCGGCTCGCTGAAAAGTTCCCTTATTGCCTGGGTTTCGGAAACAAGGCCGAGCCTAAGCGCCGCGGGAAGGGAAAGGGGCGAGGGATTTTCAGCGGCCCTGTACGCGGCAACCAGGCGGCGGGCTTCTTCAACATCCCGTATAAACGGGGCGGCCTCATAGGCCAGTTCAGGGCGGCGCTCAATAAGAAGGGGAAGCCGCCTCAGCACAAGGTTTACCAGGTCGCGGTCCCCTTCATGGGGAAGGCGGGACCGCGCGTAGTCAAGGACCAGAACGGCGGGGCCGGCTTCGCGGGGATAGTGTTCAAGAGCCCCGGAAGCGGCGGCCCTGAACGCGGCGCTGTTACCCGTCCCCTTTAGGGCCGCGAGGGTGAGTTCGCGGGACTCAAGGCTTTCGGGAAGCCGAGCCAGGACAGCCAGGGCATCCTCATAGCGCCTGATTTGAACAAGTATCCTCGCCAGGAGCGTTTCAGCGTCTGATGGCGCGTAACGGCGCCACCGGTTTGTTTCCAGGGCCAGGCGGAGCTTTTCCAGCACGGGGCGGCGGTCCTTCCCAAGGAAAGACAGGCACAGGGCGGATACATACGAAACATCCGAAGACACATCGGCAAAGTCCCCTGCCCTTTCCAGGGCAAGAAGGGCGGCAATCCAATTACCCTGGGCAATCTGCTCTTCCGCCCAGGAAACATAACTATCGGCCAGGTCGCCCTGTCCGTTGCTGTCCGGGATCAGGGCATGGACGGCGGAAGCGATACAAAAAACGGTTACTACCGCCGCCGGTATACGCCCGGTCATTTCAGGATACGCCTTCGGCTTCATGTTCAGCGTTACCTGTGCCCGAAAAGGCCGCCGGGTTTTCCCTCTTGGGAAAGCCGAGGAGTTCCCGTACTTCATCATCAACAAGGGTTTCCCGCGCGATGAGGGCATCGCTGAGTTTGGCGAGCTTTTCTTTTTCTTTTTCGAGTATGGACAGGGCCAGGTTGAGGCCCGCGTCAAGAATCCGCTTTACTTCATGGTCTATGCGCTGGGCCGTATCTTCGGAATAGTCTTTGTGCCGGGCGATTTCCTTGCCAAGAAAAATCGGTTCGTCTTCCTGGCCGTAGGCAATGGGCCCAAGATCCTCGGCCATGCCCCATTCGCAGACCATGCGCCGGGCAAAGTCCGTGGCCTGCTGTATATCCTGCTTGACGCCGGTGGTGGTTTCGTCAAAACAGATTTTTTCGGCGGCCCAGCCTCCGTACATGATGGCAATGCGGTCGGTAATCCAGCCCCTGGTCCTTGAATAGCTGTCTTCTTCGGGAAGGGACATGGCCATGCCCAGGGCCCTGCCGTGGGGCACTATGGTTACTTTATGGAGGGGATCGGCGTTTTTGAGGAAATAATGCAGCAGGGCGTGGCCGGCTTCATGGGTGGCGGTCATGCGCTTTTCTTTTTCGGACATGGCAAGGGACTTGCGGGCCACACCCATGAGAATTTTGTCCCTGGCCTCCTCAAAGTCGGGCATCTCCACATGGCTCTTGTCCCTGCGGGCGGCGTAGAGAACCGCCTCATTGACCAGATTGGCTATGTCCGCGCCGCTCATTCCCGGCGTAGCCCTGGCTACCCTGGCGAGGTTTACCTCGGGGGCAAGGGGGACCTTGGCGGCGTGTATCTTGAGTATTGATTCCCTTTCCTTGATATCGGGCATGGCGACTACCACCTGGCGGTCAAAGCGGCCGGGCCGCAAAAGCGCGGGGTCAAGAACATCGGGCCTGTTGGTGGCGGCCAGTATGATGACCCCGTCTTTGGAATCAAAGCCATCCATTTCCACCAGCATCTGGTTCAGGGTCTGTTCCCGCTCGTCGTGGCCGCCGCCGTAGCCCGCGCCCCTGGTACGGCCCACCGCGTCAAGTTCATCAATAAAAACAATACAGGGGGCGTTGCGCCTGCCCTGTTCAAAAAGGTCCCGGACCCGGCTCGCGCCGACGCCCACAAACATTTCAACAAAATCGGAACCCGACATGTGGAAGAAAGCCACCCCCGCTTCACCGGCGGCGGCCCTGGCCATGAGGGTTTTCCCCGTGCCGGGCATGCCCACAAGGAGTACGCCCCTGGGTATCTTGGCGCCCATTTTGGTAAATTTCTGCGGGTTCTTGAGAAAGGCAACGACTTCCTGGAGTTCGTATTTGGCGTCTTCCTGCCCGGCGACATCGGCAAAGGTAATTTTTTTGCCTTCGTCGTGGTAGCGTTTGGCCCTGCTCCTGCCAAACTGAAACGCCTTGTTCCCCGAACCCTGCATATTTCTGAACATGAACCATATAAGGCCGAAGCCTATGAGCCAGGGAAGTATCTCGATGAGTATGCGGGAGGGTCTCAGCGCGCCGCTGCTACCTGATACGTCAACGCCCTTTTCCTGGAGCGCGGCAAGGAGAAAGGGGTCCTGATAGGGTATCTGGGTCTTGAAACGTACCGGCTCCCCTGATCTGTCCTTGAGGGTTCCTTCAATAAGGGTATTATCCAGAATTTTTACCGTCTGCACGTCGCCCTGGTTTACATGGCTGATAAAAGCCGAATAGTGTATCTCCCTGACCTGGGCCGTGTCGGTCCTGAAAAAGAAGGCTATAAATAAACCCATTGCCGCCAGAAAAAAAACCAGGGCAAAACGGTTCGGCCTGCCCTGGTTTAGAGGCGGCTGGGGCGGTAAAGGGCTGTTATTCTTGTTCTCCATCAAATCCCCCGCTGTATGTCAGGACCCCGCAAAAACGCCGTGCTGTGCCCGCCTCGGTTCTGTACGCGGATCGCGTTTTTAAGGTCCTTTGCTTCGCGTGTATATAGTAAATCTTTTATATCCCCTCCGGCTAGTCCAAAACATGCCGCGATGCCGTCCCGGTCAAGAACAGCCGCCATCTCCCGGTTTTTTTCCAGACCGGACAGGGAAACAAGGGGGCAGAGCTTTCCCCGGTACAGAATCTCGTCGGAGCCCAGGGCTTTTCTGATTACCAGGGGCAGGGCCGAGGCGAAAAAAACATCATGCCCCGCGCTTTCCGGCAGTGAAACTTCAGAAACTTCAATATCAAGGCCCCGGACACAATACCGGCCGGGCCGCTCTATAACCAGGGCAAAGTTCCGGTTTCCTTCCCGGATCATGGAAAGAACTATGCTGCCATTTTTCCGTTCCAGCCGGTATATTTTTCTGAAACTTCTCCCCCGCTGTCCCAGGTCCATAGATTGAACCTTACCTCCGGTAAAGAGGCGGAGGCTTTTGCGCCTGACCTGGCCCATGCCCAGGCTGTCTATGCCCCGGTAAAGTATTTCTTCCCTGACAATTTCGCCGCGCCTGAAAAAATCTTCTTCCGGCAG
>JAISCK010000165.1 GCA_031265635.1 Spirochaetaceae bacterium | reverse complement strand
TCCCGGACTGTTTCCAGGGGAAGGGCGGTTTCCGCCGTAAGATCGGCGACAGTGGCCCTTCCGTGTTTTTGGCGCAGGACGCTTACCAGTTTCCGGTAAGCCCTCTCCTGTTCCCTGGCGGTCATACCCTATGCCCGGACCGCTGCCTGGGGTTCGGCGGAGATATGCTGGTTTTCGAGTATTGATTCCAGGGTAATCGTTCCCAGGTAGTTGTTGACAAGATTTGATACTTCGACAAGTATGGGATGGGAAAGGCAGTACGATTTTCGCGGGCAGTCAGGGGCGTTTTTTTTGCAGAAGGTGCACGCCAGGTTTTCCCCGGCCGCGTCAAGTATATCTTTGATGGTGAGGCTCCCCAGGGGCCGGGCCAGGCAGAAGCCCCCGCCGGGACCCCGGACCGAACTGACGATGCCGGCTTTCCGCAGCTTGAAGAAAATCTGCTCAAGAAAAACCGGCGAAATATCCTCCAGCCCGGACAGGCTGTTGATAGATACCGGGGTCCCGTCGTTTCCCAGACGGGCCATGGCCAGAATCGCTCTCAGGGCATAACGGCCCCGGGTCGTAATTCTCATAGTAATGTTCCCCTTTTGAACCAAATCAGGATACCCATAATATACTCCCTGCGGTCCGGGCGCAAGTAGCCGTTGACAGCGGGGGCGGCTTATAGTATCTTATGAGAAGCCATAAGCCCCGTTGCGGGGTTTGGGCTTTTCCGGGAAATTTGTTCAGTCCGGCAATTCCATATCTTCAAGGAGCAAATCATGGCCCAGGCCAGTAAAAACGCCCGTACCGCGAGTTCGACACAGAAATTCTTCTGTTCCTGCGGCGGGGAAGTCAAAATGAAGACCCTTTTTGAAAACGGCAAAGTAAAAAATGTCGCCGAATGTGAAAAATGCAAGCGCACGGAGCGGCGCCCTTCGGATTTCAGATAGGAATACGGTTTTTTAGAGGAATTTATATGCAGTGGAGGTCATCCTTTGGCAAAAAAATACAGCTCGGCTGAAAAACGCCATCGCCAGAGCGAAGAGCGGCGGCTCAGGAACAAGTCGGTCAAGAGTTCGGTTCGTACCAGCGTCAAGAAATTTGTGTACCTGGCCCAGAAAAAGGAAACGGTTGAGGCGGAAGCGGCTCTCAAGGACATGATTCGGGGGCTTGACTCAGCGGCCCGCAAGGGGATCATCAAGAAAAACGCCGCCGCCCGGAAAAAATCAAGGATGCAGCGCCTGTACAATTCCCTCAAAACCGCCCGGTAATTTGTATACTGTCCATACATTATGTGATGGTATGAGGGTATAATGGCAGAAAAGAAGATCACCAAAGCCGATATTATTGACGCGATCTATCAGAAAAAGGGAATCAACCGGAAAGATATAAAGACCGCGGTTGATTCTTTTATCGAAGAGATCAAGGACGCCCTTATCAAGCGGCATATCATAGAGCTGCGGGGCTTTGGGACCTTTGAAACCCGTCTCAGAAAAGGAAGAAAAAAAGCCCGTAATCCCAAAACCGGCGAAGCGGTATCGGTCAATTCCCACGGCATTGCCGCGTTCAGGCCCGGAAAAGAACTCAAGCAGGATGTCTGGAATATAGGCGAAAATGAAGGAAACTAAGGGATGGCGGAATTTCAAAAACCCCCGGCGTTTGTTTTTCTGACTCACCTGGGTTTTGTGATAGCCGCGGCGCTGCTTTTTGCCGCTTCTTTTCCCAATCCGGTTTTTACCAACGGCCTTCCTCTCCTTGCCTGGATAGCCTATGTGCCGGTTTTCTGCCTTGTTAATGCCTGTTCGTGGAAGAGTTCCGTTCTCTGGGGCGCCCTGTACGGATACGGCGCCTACGGGCTTTTTAATTACTGGCTTACCACGTTTCATCCCCTGGCCGGAATCATTGCCGGGAGCGTCTATTTACTGTACTTCGCGGCCTTTTTCCCCCTGCTCAAGGCGGCGTCGGTTCTTTTCAGGAGAAGGGGCTATCTTGTCCAGTGGGCGCTGTGGATAAGCTACGAATACCTGCGCACCCTGGGCTTTCTTGGCTATCCCTACGGCATCACCGGCTATTCCCAGTGGCAACTCTGGCCCATTATCCAGATAGCGTCCCTTTTCGGGGTATGGGGAGTTTCGGCACTGGTGGTCTTTCCCTCAGCCGCCTGCGCCTGGGCGCTGCGGGGGCTTGACAACAGGCCGGCGGAGCGGGGCCTGAAACAGGCGCTCAAAAATTCTTTCGCCCGTTTTGCCCTCAGGGAACGGTATGTACTCGGCGTCTGGGTTTTCGCCCTGGCCTTTACCCTCGTGTTCGGCCTTGTACAGGGAAACCGGGGCTATGCCGCCCAACGCGCCGCCCGCTTTGCCCTGGTGCAGCACAATGACGATCCCTGGGTGGGAGGGATAAACGCCTACCGGAAAAATTTTGAAATATTGAAAAGGCTTTCCCTTGAAGCCCTTGCCGGGGACCCCAGGCCCGATCTTGTGGTATGGTCGGAAACGGCCTTTGTTCCCCGCATATTCTGGCACGAGACCTACCGGGATGATCAGGCATCGTACCTTTTGGTGAGGGATCTCCTCAAATTTCTTGAAAACCAGGACGTGCCCTTTGTGATAGGCAATGACGACGGCCGCAAGGACCCGGTTAAGAACCCCGATCCCGATACCGGCCACCGGGTGGATTATAACGCCGTTATACTCTTTGACCGGGGCAAGCAGATTGAAGAGTACCGCAAGGTACATCTGGTTCCCTTTACCGAGCATTTTCCCTACAAAAAGCGCTTCCCCGGCATTTACGCCGCCCTTGAGAAGGCCGATACCCACCTCTGGGAGCGCGGCGACACCTTTACGGTGTTTGACAGCGGCGGCATAAAATTTTCTACCCCCGTCTGTTTTGAGGATACCTTCGGGTATCTTTCCCGTGAATTTGTCCTTGCCGGCGCGGAAGTAATCGTCAACCTTTCCAACGACGCCTGGTCAAAGAGCCTTCCCGCCCAGATGCAGCACCTGTCCATGGCGGTATTCAGGGCGGTGGAAAACCGCCGCTCAATGGTGCGCTCAACGGCGTCGGGCCAGACCTGCGCCATTCTTCCTTCGGGAAGGATACTGGCTATGGCGCCGGCCTTTGCCGAGGCCCAGCTTAGCGTATCGGTTCCCCTTATGGACGAAAAAACCCTCTATACCCGCCGGGGCGACTATGTTCCCCTGCTTACTCTTGGCTTTTCGGCCCTTTCCTTTGCCTGGGTCCTGATACGAATAGCCATAAACCGGAAAAAGGTGTAAAATATTCCCTGTGCGAACCATAAAAGGACGAAAACCATGAATTCCAGAAAAAAGATACTCATCGTGGATGACGAGTCAATAAACCTTGAGTTCTTTGACCTTATGCTTTCCAAACTGGGCTTTATCGTGGAAAAAGCCGGAGACGGCGTGGAGGCCCTGGAACAGGTCAAGCGTTTCCTGCCGGACCTCATTATCCTCGATAATATCATGCCCAGGCTTTCGGGCTGGGAAGTTACCAAAACCCTCAAGGCCGATCCCCAGTACCGCCAGATACCGATTATCATGTTTTCCGCCATGGATGATGTAAAGGACAAGGTTGAAGGGTTTGAACTGGGCGTGGATGATTATATTACCAAGCCCTATAATTTTTCCGTGGTCCTTGCCCGTATCAGGGCGGTGCTGCGCGGCAGGGAACTGTGGGGGCAGATTATCGCCAGGGAATCCCGGCTCAGCCTTGCCGAGGACCTTAACGCCGACATAAAAAACAACGTAACGGCTTTTCTTTCGAGCATAGACGAACTTGACAGCGTGATTGCCGGTTTTTCCGGCGGCATCGACGGCATCTCGCTGCCCAAATTTATAGCCGGGCTCAGGGAAAAAACAGCCCTGGTGCGGAAAAACATAGCCGAGCTTGACGCCCGCATAGAACATACCATGACCGAATGGGATACCCTTAAAAAGAAAGAAATAGGCATTCAGGTTCTGGAAGACAACATGCGCCGTCCCCCGGACCCGGAATTAAAACAGCCCTAAGGATTGATCATGGCAAAGAGCGCTGACGCTTCGAAAAAAGGAACGGTTCCCGCGGTGGTTTTCGGAAACACCACGAGTTTTAACGGCTATCTCCGTTTTAAGGAAACCCTCAAGATACAGGGGAAATTCAAGGGAACCATAGACGCCTCGGGCGCCCTGATTATTGACAAGGGGGCGGTGGTGGAAACGGACCGTATCTCGGTGTCTTCCCTCATTGTCCACGGTACGGTTTCCGGCGCCATTACCGCGTCCGACAAGGTTGACATGTTTCCCGGCGCGGAAGTGCGGGGCGATGTCAAGGCGCTGCGCCTCCGCATAGCCGACGGGGTGCTTTTTGAGGGGCAGTGCAGCATGACCGGCGCCGAAAAGGACGTGGAGATTTTTTCCCGGCCCGCCGAAGAAATAAAGGCGGAATTGCAGCGTAATGGCTGACCAGGCGGCTCTGGTAGCGCTCTTTAAGGCGCAATCCCTGCATCTGGCCCTGGCTGAGTCCTGTACCGGCGGCCTTGTCGCCTCGGGTCTTGCCTCAATACCCGGCGCTTCGGAGGTGCTGTGGGGTTCTTTTGTTACCTATACGGTCAGCGCCAAGGTACGGATGCTGGGCATAGAGCCTGACTTTATAGCGCGTTACGGCGCGGTAAGCGAAGAGACCGCCCTTGCCATGGCCCTGGGGGCAAAGGAAAAGAGCGGCGCCGAATACGGCCTTTCGGTAACCGGCCTTGCCGGGCCCGGCGGGGACGGCTCCGGCCTCCCTGTGGGAACCGTGTGGATGGGCCTTGCCCTTCCCGGCGGCGGGACGGAGGCGCGGCGTTTTCAGTACACGGGCGGCCGGAACGATATACGCGGGGCGGCCGCTTCCGGCGCGGTACATATTCTTTTTGAAGCGGCAAGCCGCCTCTTGACAGACAGAGGAGGAAGAGATATTCTTATAAAGGGCTGAGAAAACGGGGAGGACCCTGTTTCTTTCAGATGCGTGGATTGCGTAAATAATCAAACAGGAAATTTTTTTGAATGCCAAAATCTTTCAAAATTTCAAATTTGAAAGGACAACTGCTTAATAAATTACGGGAGCCGGCGCGAAACCAGACGAGTTTTGCAAGCAGCTCTCTATTCCGCGTTGGTAAAACCGGAGAACCGCACAGGTGGAGTTAATCAATGGCAATAGTGAGAAGGACCAGAAAAGTGGTGAATGAAGGCGAAGGGGCTTCGGGCGCAGAAGAAAACACGGCGTCCCAGGGCATCCGGAATTATTCCGACGAAGGCGAAACAGAGGGGCGCATAGTGGTCAAGGCCAGGCGGGGCAGGCCGCCAAGTAAAACGGCCCAGGCTCCGCCCGCCCGGCACGCCGGGAACCACGCGGACCAGGCCGCGCCTGCCCCGGCGCACGGCGAAGGTTCCAACGGTTCCGGGGGAGCGGGTTTTTCAAACGGAAACGGCCAGGGGAACTTCCCGGCCCCTGACGGAACTTCCCAGCCCCTGCCCAAACTTCCTTCCATGCCCGACATATACGGCAAACCCGAACCCCGGCTTGACCAGGACGGCGGCAAGCCCCGGCTTTCAATTAACGAGCTTATACGGCTCAACATGATGGATTTACGGGAACTTGCCTCCTGCTACAACATAACCCACGAAGACATGGTGGCGATGAAGAAGCAGGAAGTCATATTCTCCATACTCAAGGCCCACACCGAGCGCGGGGGCATCATCTACGCCTACGGTTCCCTTGAGATACTTCCTGACGGGTACGGCTTTTTGCGGAGCCCCCAGAATTCCTATCTGCCGGGTCCCGATGACATTTATATAAGTCCGAGCCAGATACGGCTCTTTGCCCTCAAGACCGGCGACACGGTCTACGGCCAGATCAGAAGCCCCAAGGAGCAGGAACGGTTTTTCGCCATGCTCAGGGTAGAGACGGTAAACTATGACGACCCCACGGTGGCCCAGAACCGCATACCCTTTGACAATCTTACCCCCCTGTACCCGGACGAAAGGCTTGATCTTGAAACCACCACCGAGGGGATTTCGGAGCGTATCATTAACCTCTTCTGCCCCATAGGAAAGGGACAGCGGGCCCTCATCGTGGCTCCTCCCCGTACCGGCAAGACCATCATGATGCAGAAGATAGCCAACGCCATCACCGCCAATCATCCTGAGGTATACCTCATCGTGCTTCTCATAGACGAGCGGCCCGAAGAAGTTACCGACATGGAACGGACCGTCAGGGCCGAGGTTATTTCGTCAACCTTTGACGAGCAGGCCACGCGCCATGTGCAGGTTACCGAAATGGTTCTCGAAAAAGCTAAGCGTCTTGTGGAACATAAAAAGGATGTCGTTATACTCCTTGATTCCATAACCCGCCTTGCCAGGGCCTATAACCAGACCGTCCCCACCTCGGGCAAAATACTTTCAGGCGGCGTTGATTCCAACGCCCTCCACAAGCCCAAGCGCTTTTTCGGCGCGGCGCGGAACATTGAGGAAGGCGGAAGCCTTACCATCATATCCACGGCCCTTATAGAGACCGGCAGCCGCATGGACGAGGTTATTTTTGAGGAATTCAAGGGCACCGGCAACCTCGAAATCAATCTGGACCGCCGCATCTCCGACAGACGCCTCTTCCCGGCCATCAACATCAAAAAGTCCGGCACCAGAAAGGAAGAACTGCTTCTTTCGGAAGAAGAACTGCAAAAAATCTGGGTACTCCGCAAGGTTATCAATCCCATGGACGACATTGAGATCATGGAACTCCTGGTTGACAGGATGAAGAAAAGCAAGGATAATGTGGCGTTCCTGCGTTCAATGAATACCGGTTCGGCCGGAATGGACTAACAAAGAGGATTTTTATGAGAGAAGGCATTCATCCCAAATACGAACTTACCAAGATCACCTGCGCCTGCGGGAATGTTATAGAAACACGTTCCACGGCCAGGGACCTCAAGGTCGAAATCTGCTCGTCCTGCCATCCCTTCTTTACCGGGAAGCAGAAGCTCGTGGACACCGCGGGCCGCATAGAGCGTTTCCGCAAAAAGTACAATATCAAAGAGCCCGAATAATTCTTACGGCATCTCGCCTATGATTTTGGGCGGCTCAAGTTTCCAGTGGAGCAGGATGCGGCAGGAGAGGGGCGAGCCCTTCTTCATGAGAAGCCGCCCCTGTATTTCGATGAGAAAACTCTCTTCTTTCCAGCCCAGGTACTCTATGCCCCGGACAGCGGCGGGATCGAGACGGGGCAGACTGAGCGGCCCTTCCTCTTCGGCATAAGGTCCCGCGCGGTAGAGCAGGGCAAGGTAAGTCTCCCTGTCGTAGCGGGGGAGTACGAGATCCTCATACATGGCCTCGCCCTGGCTGATGAGAAACGCCTCGTCCCCGGCGGCAAAGGCCGCCGAGAGGGCGTCGAGGTAGTGCCGGGCCTCCTCAGGGAGACCGGCAAGGCCCCGGCCCTCAACGCCCGTGTCCGCGGTTCCGGCCCTGACGGAAGAGTCCCCTGCCGGGGAACCAAGGGCGGCGCAGGAAAAAAGCCCGGCAAGAAGCAGGGCCAAAGCCGGGACTGTAAGCGCCTTTATCCCTGCCTTTTGCCATCCCCGGCGCGCCCTTGCGGTTGTGTTCATACGGTAAGTATACAGCAAAACGGCGTCTTTCTGCCGCGAAAATCCTCGCCGGTATAGCCTGAGAATTCCGTAATTCCGGCCTGGGGAAAGGAGTCCCTGTCAAAGCTGAAACGCCGGGTATTGGCGCAGAAGCAGAGTATGCCTCCCGGATTGAGGAGCGCAAGGCAGCGCTTTACAAGGCGTATATAATCTTTCTTCAAATCAAGAATAGCCCCGGTCATTTTTGAATTTGAAAAGACCGGCGGGTCAAGGACGATAATATCCCAGCGGCGTTTTTCTTTCGCGGCTTCTTCGAGAAAGGCGGGGACATCGGAACGGATAAAGCGGTAGGCGCGGGAAGCGCCGCCTAATCCGTTAAGCTCAAAGTTGCCCCGCGCCCAGTTGAGGTAGGTGTTGGAAAGGTCCACCGAATCAATGCCGGAAGCTCCTCCCCCGGCGGCGTACACGGAAAAGGAAGCGGTGTAGCAAAAAAGGTTGAGCACTTTTTTTCCCGCCGATACGGAGCGTATGTAGTCCCGCTCAGCCCTCCGGTCAAGGAAAAGGCCCGCGTCAAGATAGTCGGAAAGGTTCACCCTGAATTTAAAGCCCCCTTCCTGTACAACCCTGATAAACGAAGGCCCTCCGGGCCCGGTGAGCTTTTCGTACTGGCTCTTTCCCCGCTGCCTGCGGCGCTGTTTGATAAAGATGTGTTCCGGGGGTATGCCCAGGGCAAGGGCCGCCGCCTCCCCCATGGCGGCAAGCCAGGCGTCTTCCTCGCCGGGGGCCTTTTCGTAGGGCCGTTCAAAGAGCGCGCCCGACACGCCGTCGCCGTACAGATCAAGCACCAGGGGAATTTCGGGAATGTCCCGGTCGTAGAGCCTGAAAGCGTCAAGATTGTTCCGCCGCGCCCATTTTTTCAGGTGGCGGTACTTCTTGACTATTCTGTTGCGGAGCAGGATTCCCTGATAGGAATTTTTTTCTTTCTCTGAGGAATCGCGCAAATGTACTTTTCTCCCCGGGCCGCCGGGAGCCCTTGTAAATTACGGTTTTGTGCATAGTATGCGAAAAAACCCGCAAGCGCAACAGGTTCCCGGCTTCTCATGGAAGGTATCCTGGCTTAAAGACTCGCGGCGGCGTTTCTCCTCATCCGCCAGAACCGAAGGATTGATCTGGATTAGGGCCGCAAGCTCTTCAAGGGTATCCGCCCTAAAGGCCCGCCTGTTTCTGACCTCTACCTCAGGATCGGTGAGCCATTTTGCTTCTTCGGCAATATCCGCGTCGGCGATCATGTAGAACATGCCGTCCGGCGATCGCAAATTTTCGGGACCTCGCGTACTCCAGGGGTTTTTCAAAAACAATATGGGGATTTTCGGTAAACTGATCGTCTGTAGCAACTATAGTGTGCAAACAGGACTGAGGTGGTAAATCGAGGAAGTTTAGACCCTTGGGAAGAGCCAGAGCCTCGCCTTCCTCGGCGATTACGGTAAAGCCCAGGCTGGCCTGAAAGGGACTGAGAGAACGCAGAATAACGGCGAGCCT
>JAISCK010000089.1 GCA_031265635.1 Spirochaetaceae bacterium | reverse complement strand
CCTTTACAGGGCTGCCGCCGGGCCGTATACTCTATCCATGACCAGGGGTATTCTTGTCGCCGGAAACGAGGCGGCCCTCACTGTTATGATTGCCCGGGAAGCGGCCAAACGGGTTGACGCTGTGGCTACGGCCCTGATTCCCAACCGGCTTGGCGGGGCGGGGCCTGTACTTGCTATCGGGGAAGGTTCTTCCCAGATTCCCCTGGGGTGGAATCCGGGCAGCCCTATCTCCGCCCGTTCCCTGGTGCTGGGGGCAAAGAACCGGCTGGGCCGCATTGACGACGCTGTCCTGGTCTGTTCCCCTCCGGCGATGCGGAAGCGTCCCGCCGAGCTGAGTCCCAATGATATTGAAGTGCTGGTGAACGACCACATAAAGGGCTGGTTCTCCCTGATCCGGGAACTGGCCCTGTACTTCAGGAACGCTGTTTCCGCGCAGGATCAGGGCGGTACACGGGAGGGCGGCGTCCTGGCCCTGGTGGTTTCGGGTATAAGCCCCGGAGGGAAATATGACGCCGCCGACATTGCCGGTCCGGCGGCGGCGGCGGCTTTCAGGGGTTTTGCCGAGGGCATACTTTCCGCCAGCGCCGGTGAGCCTTACCGCGCGCTGGGTTTTTCGGGCGGCGAGGCCGGCGGCGACGAGGAATTTGCCGCGTATGTTTTCAAGGTTATCGACGAAGGGAACAGGCGGGATTCGGGCAGGTGGTTTAAATTCGGCCGCCTTAATCTTTTCAGGTGAAATACGCGACGCCGGCTTCAAAGATGCGCTGGTATTTGTTGCCCGGTATGTTTATATGAACCATATTCCCCCGGCGCTCCGAGTGGCCCATCTTGCCAAGGACCCTGCCGTCAGGGCTGGTCATGCCTTCAATGGCATAGGATGAACCATTGGGGTTGTGCGGTTCCTGTACGGCAGGCTTGCCGCCGGGTCCGGCGTAACAGAAGGCGATCTGGCCTCCGTCAAAGAGGCGCCGCGCTTCTTCTTCGCGTATCACTACCCTCCCCTCGCCGTGGCTTACCGGCAGTATGTGGACTGTTCCGCTTTCTTCAAGGGCAAGCCAGGGGGAAGAAACCGACATGACGGTGGTCCGCACCATGCGGGATACATGGCGGCCTATGTTGTTATACGTCAGGGCCGGCATGGTCTCGTCCGCTTCGCGGATGCGGCCTCCGGGGACCAGGCCGAGTTTTATCAGCGCCTGAAATCCGTTGCAGATGCCGAGAACAAGGCCGTCCCTTTTTTCAAGCAGGGCGGAAAGGGCATCGGCGGCGGGAGACGACCTGAACACGTTGGCAATGAATTTTCCCGAACCGTCGGGTTCGTCTCCGGCGCTGAAGCCTCCCGAAAGGGCCACAATCTGGGCTTCCTCTATGGCGCGGGCAAGGACGGCGCTTGATTCCCTGACCGCTTCGCTTGAAAGGTTGCGGAACACCACCTGGCGCACCCTGGCCCCGGCCTGGACAAAGGCCCGCTCCATATCCCATTCGCAGTTTGTTCCCGGAAATACAGGCAGCACTACCAGGGGAGGGACAGCGGAGCGTCCGGCGCGGGCCCGCGTGTTCCGGGGGCGTTTTTCCGACGCCCTTACAAAGGCGGGAAGGGGCGCGTCTTCGCCGGAAGCGGTCTGGGGATAGATGCGGGAAAGGGGGTATTCATAGGCCAGGCGGAGCTTTTCGAGTTCAATCCAGGCTGTCCGCTGTTCCGGCGTTTCTTCTTCGGCCAGGGTGTCTTCGCTCCCGGTAATAATTTTGAATACCGGAGAAGCAAGGGTTCTCCCCGCGATGGACCAGCGGGCTCCCGGAAGGCTTGTTTTGAATTCTTCAATATTTTTTCCGAATATCCCGCCGTCAACTTCAACCAGGAAGCTGCCCTGCGCGGTGATGGCCTTGAGTACATCGCCTTCGGCTTCCACGCCGGTCATGCTGCCAAAGGCCATGAGGGCAAGGGAGACAAGGGCTCCTCCGGCCGGCACCGGGAAGGCCGCCTTGACCAGGGAACGGCTTGAGAGGGCGGCGAGGGCCTTGAGGTTTGCCCTGAATACGTCCCACTCGTTTTTTTTGTTGAGCGGCGCGGCGTTAAATGCAAGAAGTATGCTGCCTTCACTGCCGCTCAGGGCGCCGGAGCGTATCCTTTTTGCCGGCGCGGCTCCGGCGGCAAAGGCGACAAGGGTGGGCGGCACGGCAAGTTCTATGCCCCGCCCTTCGTCCCGGTAGCTTCCCGACATGGAATCCTTGCCTCCTATGGCCGGAACGCCCAGGGCAAGCTGGGCTTCAAGCGCGCCGAGCAGGGCCGAAAGGGGCCTGCCCCAGGAGGCGGGGCTGTTGGCGCGTTCAAAATATTCCTGCAAAGAAAGCCGCGCGCTGAAAGGATCGCCGCCAAGACAGGCGAATTTTACCAGGGCTTCTTTTACCGCGCCCTTTGCCCCGGTATAGGGGCAGCGCGAAGCGGCTTCGGGGTCATAGCCAAAACTCATAACCCCCGCCGTAAGGGGCGTTTTATCCAGCGAAGGAAGAAGCATGGCAAGGCCGCATTCGGGGGTTCCCTGGCTTGCGCCGCCCCAGGGAAAGAGTACCGAAGACGCCCCTATGGAACCGTCAAAGCGTTCCTGGAGTCCCCGGCGGCTTCCGCTGCGGAGGCTCCGCAGTTCCCGTTCCAGGTCGTCAAGGAGCAGCGAGGCGTTAGGCGCATTCCCGCGGGGCACTGTTTCCCGGTCCGCGCCGGGAAGGTCCCCCTGGTCTGCGGCGCGTATCAGCGCGCCGGCCCTTCTGGGAGCGCCGTGGGAATCAAGGAAGGACCGGGGAAGATCCACGATGGTCTCTCCCCGCCAGCGCATCCTGAGCCGGGCCGGGCCGGGCGGGGTTTCTTCTCCCCGCGCATAGAGAGCGCCCAGGGGCGGCTCTTCTTCATCTTCGCCAAAACTTACCCTGGCAATAACCACAGCCTCAAGGTTTTCTTGGGCGGCACGGGCAATGAGTTTTTCCGCGTCAACGGGGGAGCATACTACGGCCATGCGTTCCTGGGATTCTGAAATGGCCAGCTCAATGCCGTCAAGGCCCGCGTATTTTTTGGGAACCGCGTCAAGGTCTATATCAAGGCCCGGCGCCAGTTCGCCCACGGCCACCGATACGCCGCCGGCGCCGAAATCATTGCAGCGCTTGATAAGCAGCGAGGCTTCAGGATTGCGGAAAAGGCGCTGGAGTTTCCGTTCTTCCACGGCATTGCCTTTCTGCACCTCCGCGCCGGCTGTTTCCACCGACTCGCCGGTATGCGCCTTGGATGAACCTGTGGCGCCGCCTATGCCGTCCCTTCCGGTTTTTCCGCCTATGAGGAGCACCAGGTCCCCGCGCCGGGGGCTTTCCCGCCTGACCGTTCCGGCGGGGGAAGCGCCCATGACGGCGCCCAGTTCCATGCGCTTGGCAGTAAAGCCGCTATGGTAGAATTCCGCCACCTGCCCTGTGGCAATGCCTATCTGGTTGCCATAGGAAGCATAGCCTGCCGCGGCCTCCCTGGCTATCTTTATCTGGGGAAGTTTGCCCGGCAGGGTATGGGCAAGGGCCGCCCTGGGGTCGCCGCCTCCGGACACGCGCATGGCGCCGTATACATAGGCCCTGCCGGAAAGGGGGTCCCGTATAGCGCCGCCCAGACAGGTGGCCGCGCCGCCAAAAGGTTCAATTTCGGTGGGGTGTTTGTGGGTTTCATTCTTGAAAAGAAGCAGCCAGGGCTCCTGGGAACCATCTTCAAATTCAGCGTTGATTTTAAGGGAACAGGCGTTGATTTCCCTGCTCTCGTCCAGGTCGGCAAGGAGCCCCCGTTTTTTGAGCAGCTTCCCGCCTATGGTGGCAAGGTCCATGAGGGTACGGGGCCTGTCCGTCGCGCCCGGATACACCTCTTTTCTGGCTTCCTCGTACTGCCTGAGAGCCTCCCGGAGTTCGGCGGCAAGGGGACCTTCTTCAATATATATTTCATCAAGGACAGTGGTAAAGGTGGTATGGCGGCAGTGATCCGACCAGTAGGTATCCAGCACCCGCAGTTCGGCCAGGGTAGGGTCCCGTTTAAGACGCCTGAAAAATTCCCCGCAAAACGCAAGGTCAGGGCCGGACATGGCAAGGCCGTAACGGGAAGCAAGTTCCCGGAGAGAAGGCTCGGCTGCCAAAATGAACCCGGTGAGTACCGGCACCGCCGGGACAGGGCTTTCTTCTTCATCAAGGCTTGAAGGCTTTTCCAGAGACGCTTCCCGCGAATCCACCGGGTTGATCAGATAGCTTTTTACCGCGTCAAGGGCAGGCTTGGGAAGCTCCCCGGTCCCGCGAAGCACATACACCCTGGCGTTCCGAACCCTGGGCCGCTTTCCGGCCACAAGTTCGGCGCATTGTTCGGCTGAATCGGAACGCTGGTCGTACTGGCCGGGAAGGTATTCCACGGCGAACACCTTGTCCTCCGGCCCGGTCGTAAAGCCCTGTTCATCATAAACCAGATCGCACTGGGGTTCGGAAAGCACCTGCCGGGTAACTTTCAGAAAAGCATCCTCATCAAGGCCCGACACATCGTAACGGTTCAATATACGGAGTTCCGCAAGGGCGGCAAGGGCAGGCCAGGAAGCGCCGAGAAACGCCGCCAAATCAGCGCGGAGCCGCCCCGCCTCACCGTCAAAGCCCGCTCTTTTTTCTATGTATACACGTTTAATCCTGGAATCCACCATTATCCCACTATAACGCACTTTGTATCTTTGCGGGAAGGCTGGGGGCGCATTGACAAGGACGGCGCGGCGGGGTATCGTATGCATTGCATCCGGTCCAGTA
This sequence comes from Spirochaetaceae bacterium, assembly GCA_031265635.1. GTDB lineage: Bacteria > Spirochaetota > Spirochaetia > Treponematales > Breznakiellaceae > JAIRTD01. The sequence goes on along the minus strand of JAISCK010000089.1, from coordinate 2,228 downwards.
GCTCAGGGGATAGAGCGGCCGCCTCCTAAGCGGCAGGTCGGCCGTTCGATTCGGCCCTGGATCAATAAGCGCGCGGCAAAAAGCGGGCCTTCGGTCCGGCTGGTGTGAAACCTTCAATATAAATTTGTATATATCCTTATCACAGGCCGGGGAGCCGGCGTTATACACGCTGTTTCCGGTACCGCTCTTCCTCGCTGAAAATGCAGCCGCAGTATTTCTGCATATAAAAGCCCCTGGCCCTGGCTTCTTGCTGGCCTGCCCGGAAGCGGGGGCGAAAATCCCGGTATAGAAAGGCCGTACCGTAACGGGCGGCCAGGGTTTCCGCCGTGGCCTTGATAAGCTCATGGTTCTGGTACGGGCTGATAAGGAGGGTGGAACTGAACGCGTCATAGCCTTCAGAGGCGGCCCTTGCCGCTGTTTTTTCCAGCCTGAGACGGTAACAGAAGGCGCAGCGGGCAGGGGAAGAATCCGCCGCGCTGGGCCCGTTTTCACGGGCGGGCGGATTGTACAGCCCCTCCAAAAACACGCGGAGACCGTATTCGTCCTCCGGCACAAGGCCAAGGCCGGCCTCGCGGGCATATTGCCGCAAGGTATCCCGGCGGGAGCAATATTCAATATAAGGATGAATATTGGGATTATACCAGAAGAGATCGGGCGTGATATTTTCTTCGAGAAGCGCCGCCGCGCACTGAACAGTACAGGGCGCGCAGCAGCTATGGAGCAGGAGCTTCAAAAGTTCTTCCTCTATACATCCATGATACAGATTGAAACAGCCTTAGTATACAGGGCTCTCATACCATCTGGCGGAATGATCCTTGACAGATTTATCATGCCGTCTGTATGATAAATTTTAAGCGCATCCTTGCTTGGCGGTCTCCGTTTTTACCGGCGGATTTTTATGGAAAAAACTGGAGGTTTTCCCGGAAAATCAATTATACTTATATCAAGGGAACTAATCTTCCGGTGTTTAAGTAACCGGGTTCCTGTCTTGCTGAAACCCGGGTCTGGTTTTTCTCCACGTGTGTTGGGAAGGAGGCAAAATGCTCGAGAATGTTCCCCTTAAAACGCGGTTTACTCTCTTTTTTGTGTTTTTTATCGTGGCGCTCTATTCGGTGGTCATTGTTATTTCCATCCAGCAGGTGATGGGTTTGACCAAAACCATCAGCGAAGAATTGGGCATCCCCATTATCCGGGAGGCCGTGGAACTTATTGACGGCGACGCCTTTGAAGCCCTGGCGAAAAACCCGGACGAGAACGACCCCTATTACAGGAAGGCCCAGGCTGAACTGCTCGCCTTCAAGAATACAACCAGTTGTTTTTATCTGTATACCATGGTTCAGGTTGAAGGCCCTGTTTTCCGGTACATCATAGACGGCAGCGCTACGCCCGATGACGCGGACCACTTTTCTCCCATAGGAAGCGAAGAAGACATAAAAAAATACCTCAAGCCGGTTTTACTGTCCATGACAACCAGGGAAATCCAGACCAGCAGCATAGATTATATCCCGGAGTGGGGCTGGACCATTTCAACCTATGCTCCCATCCTGAATTCCGCCGGGGCTGTGGTGGGAGTCATGGGCTGCGATTTTCAGGCCGATGTTTATTCCCGCCTCTGGTCCCAGTTTATAACGGAGTTACTTGTAGCCGCGTGTTTCGTAATCCTGGGCTTTATCGGGTACCGCTATCTGGTGAACGGGGTGAACAGGCAAAACCAGCATTTGCGGGAACTGAAAGAAAGGGCCGAAGCAGCTTCCCTGGAAATAAAAGAAGACCGGGATACCATAGCCGCCATGAAGGACGCCCTCAACGTGGGTCTCTTTTTTATGGACAAGAACTTTATCATCCAGGGCCAGTATTCCAGGGCACTGGAATCCATCCTGGAGATAAAGAATCTCGAAGGGAAAAAGTTTACCGATCTTTTAACAAGCCAGATAAAAGAACAAAAATTGAACAGCCTCATGGAATACCTTGTGCTTCTTTTTAACCGCTCCCGCATGCCGGAACGGATCAGCCCTGATATGCTGGAAAAACTCAATCCCATACAGGAGATGCAGTATATCAACCCCGGAACAGGAGAAGAAAAAATCCTCAACTGCAAATTTGCCGCCGTGGACCGGGGCGGCGGCAGATTATTCGTCCTGGGAAATCTCCAGGATATTACCACGGAAAAAAATCTCCAGAAGCAGCTTGCCGAAGAAGCCCAAAAAAACAGGGAAGAAATAAGCAGG
>JAISCK010000077.1 GCA_031265635.1 Spirochaetaceae bacterium | reverse complement strand
GCGGATTCAAAAAGGGCATTGCAGTTGGAACAGTTGCCGCAGTACGGCGGGGCCTGTTCCCCGAAATACCGGAGCAGCCGGGAACGGAGGCAGTCTGTTCCGGTGGCGTAAAAGGTCATGCTCCTGAGGAGTTCAAGGTTATGCGCAACCATGGCTTCTCCTTCCTCATCATGGTTACTGGTAATCAGAAAACGGTTGGTATGCACATCCCGGCCCGAATAAAACAAAACACATTCGGCTTTTTCGCCGTCACGGCCGGCGCGTCCGGCTTCCTGATAATAGCTTTCAATATTTTTCGGCATGTTGTAATGAACCACAAAAGATACATTGGATTTATTTATGCCCATGCCAAAAGCGTTGGTCGCGGCCATGACCGTTTTACGGTCATACAGAAAATCATCCTGGTTCCTCAAGCGCTCGCCGTCGTCAAGGCCCGCATGGTAACGGGCTGCCGCGTAACCATGACGGCAGAGCAGATCGCAGACTTCATCCACCGCTTTTCTTGTGGAACAGTACACAATGCCGCTCTTGTCTTTCCTGGATTCAAGAAAGGCAAGCAGGGCGGCGTCCTTGTTTTTGGGTTTTTCCACGGCAAAATAAAGATTCTTCCGGTCAAAGCCGGTGGTGATGGCAAAAGGCTGCCGCAGGGCAAGGGCGCGGAATATGTCTTCCTTTACCCGCGCTGTCGCGGTGGCGGTAAAAGCCGCTACAGCGGGCCGCCTGTCAAGGCTGTCTATAAATCCGGCTATCTCAAGATAGCTGGGCCTGAAATCATGGCCCCATTGGGACACGCAGTGGGCCTCGTCAATCACCACCAGAGGAAGGGACACGGAAGAGGCAAAATAGCGGAGTTCGGCTTTTCGCAGCCGTTCCGGGGCAAGGTACAGAATACGGTATTCCCCGGCGGCGGCGCGCTTCACGGTCAGTTCATATTCTGAAGGAGAGAGGGAACTGTTCAACAGGGCGGCCCGTACTCCCGCTTCGGTAAGGGCGTTGACCTGATCTTTCATAAGGGAAATAAGGGGAGAGATGACCACCGTCATCCCGTCCAGCATGAGGGCCGGTATCTGGTAACACAGTGATTTCCCCGCGCCTGTAGGCATGACCGCCAGAACATCCCGGCCCTCAAGCAGCGCGGCGATAAGCTCTTCCTGCCCCGGACGGAAAGACGCATACCCAAAAACAGCGGCAAGAATTGTACGGGGATCTTTTTCCATAAGACGCCTAAAGCCGCGGGGGAGCTTAAAAAAACCGGTCCCGGCTACACATTGAATTTGAAGAACATTACGTCCCCGTCCCGCACAAGGTACTCCCTTCCTTCGACGCGGTATTTACCGGCTTCCTTTATTTTCGCCTCGCTGCCGTATTCAAGAAGGGCGTCATAAGAATACACTTCGGCCTTGATAAAACCTTTCTCAAAATCGGTGTGGATTACCCCGGCGGCTTTGGGGGCGCTGTCCCCGTCATGTATGGTCCAGGCGCGACATTCGTCGGCGCCGGCGGTAAAGAAGGTCCTGAGCCCCAGGAGCCTATAGGCCGCCCGTATCAGCGCCGAAAGGCCCGGCTCCCTAAGACCCAGTTCCTCAAGAAAGGCAAGGCGGTCTTCCCCGCTCTCAAGGCCCCCGAGTTCAGCCTCGAATTTGCCGCATATAGGCACCGCCTCCGACCCCTCGGAAGCGGCCCGCCTGCGCACGGCTTCCACATGGGCGCAGGGAGCGCCGCCCCCGGCTATGCGCCGCATTTCTTCCTCATCCACATTGCACACATAAAGCTGGGGCTTGACGGTAATAAAATGACAGTCATAAACGGCCGCTTTTTCATCATCGTCAAGGGGAACAGAGCGGACAGGTTTTCCGTTTTCCAGGGCCGGCCCTATTTTGTCCAGCACGGAAAGAACAGCCTCGGCCTGTTTCTGCTCGGTCTTGGCCTGGACCTTGAAAGTCCTTTCCGCCCTTTCCCGGCGTTTTGAAAGGGTATCAAGATCGGCCAGGGCCAGTTCAATATTGATGGTTTCCATATCGGAATCAGGATCTACTTTATTGGAAACATGGATGATGTCAGGGTCATCAAAGCAGCGTACCACCTGGGTTATGACCCCGACTTCCCGTATATGGGAAAGAAACTGGTTTCCCAGCCCCTCTCCTTTGGAGGCCCCTTTGACAAGACCGGCAATGTCAACAAATTCCACCGTTGCGGGGATGGTCCTTTCAGGCTTGAATATCCCGGAGAGTTTCGCGAGCCTCTCGTCAGGGACATTGACTATACCCACGTTGGGGTTAATCGTACAGAAAGGATAATTGGCCGCTTCGGCCCTGGCGCCGCTCAGTGCCTGAAAAATCGTTGACTTCCCGACATTGGGAAGCCCCACAATACCGCAATTAAGTGCCATACCCAACTATACCAAAAACCGCTCCGGTACAACAGTCCCCGGGCCGGTATTGTACTTCCCCCCTGTATTTGATATATTGAAGCAATATTCCGCCGTTTGGGAAAGGAGTCGATGATGGCTTTTGCGTTAAGCAGCTACCCGGTCAGTTACCGGGCCAAGTACAGTTCAAAACAATGGAGCGAAGAGTACATTCAAAAAACAGCCAAAACCGCTGAGGAAGAAGCGCGCTTAAGCGAAGCAGAACGCGGCGTTCTGCAAAACGCCCGCAATTGTTTTGACGATATGCCCTTGGTAAACTATACAAGCCAGTACGGCCTTTCCTGTTTTGAAGGGCTCAAGGCCATGCCCCAGAAAGACGGCGGCCTCGCGCTTTTCCGGCCGGACCGGAACGCGGCGCGTTTCAGGAAGTCCATGGAGGGCCTTTACATGCCCGGTTTTCCCGAGGAGAAATTTCTTGCCGCCTGCATAGAGACTGTCCGGCGCAACGCCGGCCTGGGGTTCAGCCCGGTATACAAAAAAGAATGGGAAAAAGATTCTTTCATGAGCGCCGACTCTGTGTATATACGGCCCTTTACCCTGGCCGAAGGCGGCATAGGGGTT
>JAISCK010000048.1 GCA_031265635.1 Spirochaetaceae bacterium | reverse complement strand
GGAGAGTCCTACGAATGAAGTCCCGGCGGTCTTTTGTCTTTTTTTTGGCTTTGCTCTGCGCGCTGGCCTGGTTCGCGCCCGGAATCCGGTTCGCTCCGCTGCCCCGCTTTTCTTTACCGGTCTCCCGCGTATCCGCCCAGAGCGAACCGGGGGATAACGGGCAGGATGTTCCTTCCGGGAACCTTGGTTTTCAGAGCCCCCTCCCCCACGCGGAGCTTGCCCGGACCCTTGCCGGTATGATGAGTGACGAAGAACTGCTTGCCCAGACCTTCATGTTCGGCTGGGTGGGCGCTTCGCCTTCGCCTCTCATTGTTGACTGGATACGGGACAGGAACATAGGGGGCGTAAAAATCTTCGGCTGGAATACCGACGATACGACACGGCTCGCCGAAACTGTAGGAGAGCTCCAGCGCGTTGCCCTGGAAAGCCGTTACGGCATACCGCTTCTTGTGGCCACGGACCAGGAGGGGGGCTGGATACGCCATGTCAAGGGAGCCACCAGCGAGACTCCGGGAAACATGGCCATAGGCGCGTCGGGTTATCCCCAGGATGCCTACTATTCAGGTTATTATATAGGAAAGGAACTTTCCGTTCTTGGCATCAACATGAATTTCGCTCCTACGGTTGATCTCTATACCAACCGGGATTCCTACCTCATCGGCCCCAGGGCCTTTGGCGACGACCCGGTCCGGGCGGGTCTTTTGGGGGCCGCCTTTGTCAGGGGCCAGAGGGATGCGGGCATCATCGCCACGGCAAAGCATTATCCCGGACACGGCGATACCGACCTGGACTCCCACGGCGTGCTTCCCCGCATCAACGCGGATTTTGAAACGCTCTGGGACCGGGAGCTGCTTCCCTACCGTATACTGGCAAAGGAAAAAATTCCCGCGGTGATGAGCGGCCATCTTGCCTTTCCCAACACCCGCGCCCAAGAGAGCCCCGCGTCGCTTTCATCCTGGTTCCTCAAAGACATACTCAGGGACACCATCGGTTTTGAGGGGCTTATCATCACCGATGACCTTATGATGAACGGCGCCGCCGTATTTGCCGGAAGCCTTTCCGGGGCGGCCAAGGCCGCTCTTGTGGCGGGTAATGATATCATCATGCTTTCAAAAACACCCAGCCTCTACGACCCTGTCTGGACCAGCCTTGTTTCGGCCATGAAGACCGAAAGCGGTTTCCGCGAGCGGGTCAGGGACGCGGCAACAAGAACCCTTGCCGTCAAACTTGAATACTTCCGCCTTCCGAATGCCGTTCCTCCCATTCCTGATCTTGAAAGGGTAGAGCGGGAACTCCCCGACCCTGAGGGCGGGCGTTTTTTTCTGGGCCTTGCCGCCCGGAGCGTTACGGCGCTAAAGGGAGAAAGCGGGGAGCTTCCTTTTCCCCTGTATCCGGGCGCTGCCGGACAGGTACTCCTTGCCGGACAGTACGGCGATTTTTTTAGCTGCGGCGCTCTCGCCTTTCCCGGCGCTGAACGCTTCCGGTATCAGGGGGCCGCCGACAGCCGGGAGCTTGCCCGGCGCGCCCAAAATGCCGACACGGTCATCTTTTGTCTGGCCGGGCCGGGGGACCTCGCGCTGCTCAACAGTCTCCGGGGTTCGGGCAAACGAATCATCGTCCTTTCGGTCCTGAGCCCCGTATACCTTGAACAGGTTCCCTGGGTGGACGGCGCGGTGGCTGTCTACAGCTATGCCCGCGAATCCTTTGTCGCCGGTTTCTCCGCCATAACGGGACGCATTCCCGCGGAAGGCGTTCTGCCCTTTGACGCCGGAACAGGCCGAAACAGGGCCCATGATTAAAAAAAGACGCTGGCGGCATATCACAAAAAAAAACGCCGCTGTCCTTGAAGCATTTCTTAAAACGGAGGAGCCGTACTGCGTCGCGGCCTGTTCGCGTGTACTGCATGCTACCCCGCATCATAACGAAATCTGGGGGCTTTTCAGCGTAAGCGGAGAAATGGAAGCCGCGCTGCTCTGCTTTCATCAGTCGTTCTTTCCGGTGTTCAGGGGAAACGAAACCATCTCCATTCCCTATTTTCTCCGTTACCAGCTTCTCATAAACCCCATTCACGCGCTCCAGGGCCTTGCCCGGGACACGGCAATCTTCGAAGGCTCCCTTGCCAAAATGGGGCTTATTCCCCGGGAAACAAGGAACTATGACCTTATGGAACTTGCGTGTGAACCAAAGGCGGAATATTTTTCCCTGGGGCCGGCGGGCCTTGAGGTACGAAAGCCCTCGGAACAGGACGCCGGCGCCCTGTTCCGCCTTCAGGCGGCCTATGAAGTGGAAGAAGTGCTTCCCAATGGCGCGGAACTTGACCTTCCCGGCTGCCGTCTCGCGGCGGAAAACATCATCAGGCGGGACCATTCCTTCATCGCCGTGCTTGACGGAAAGCCCGTAGGTAAAATCAATGTCAGCGCCTCTTCGTATAATTACAGCCAGGCAGGCGGCGTCTATGTTCTCCCCGAATACCGGGGCAGGGGCATAGCCCAAAGGCTGGGGGCGGTCTTTGCCCGAGCCCTTCTCGCCGAAGGCAAAAAAATCACCCTTTTTGTCAAAAAAAAGAACGCCGCCGCGAAAAAGGTATACGCCAATCTGGGCTTTTCCGTCATAGGCGATTACCGGATTAGTTATTATTAA
>JAISCK010000254.1 GCA_031265635.1 Spirochaetaceae bacterium | reverse complement strand
ATCTGGCCCGTATCAAGGAAGTATACGGTATTGTTTTTGAAAAGGGTACTCTTGTTGACGGAATTTTCCTTGATAAAGTTGATGTGAACCTGCTTGGTTATCATAACCCGTGATTCGCGGGGGGAAAGCTCGTTGGCCCTGGCCTGGAGCCTGGCGGCGGTATTGAGCAGGAAGCCCATGAGGTCGCCTTTTTCGGTGATGATCAGGGGTATATTGCCGCTGCCTCCGGTAATACCCGCGGAAATCTTGAATTCGGGCAGTATATTGGCCTCGGTGCTGCGCAGGGTGGAAATCGCCGCGTCATTGACTATATTGGTTTTGGCAAAATAATCAATGATGGCCAGCACGGCGGTGATGGCGTCGGTGGCCGATGCGGCGGCAAGAACTATCTCATCCCCCCGTTCCCGCCGGCTTACCGCGTGGCACTGTGCCGAGATGCGGCTTATTTCGTTGTTGATGGCCTTGTCAAGGACATGAAGCCGGGAAACATTGTTCCGCGAATCCTGGCAGAATTTGGTATAGCCGTGTATGTCCAGCATGCCCACATAGAGGCTTGATATGGAGATGGTTTCCTTGAGCCGCCCCGCCTCGGGAAAGCGCTGGTCCGGCACTACCAGTTCGCGCCATATCTTGGAATGGGAATCCTTGGTAATATCACGGAAAAACCCCCAGTTCATGGCCTTTATGAGGTCAAAAACCTTCATTACCACCGGATGTATGCGCTTGTCCCGTATTATGGGGGTGAGATATTCGGTAAGATCCGCAAAAGTGGAAATTTCCCTTTTTACAATCTTCTCGGCAAGATGAGTGTACAGTTCATACTCCGAGCTGGTCTCGGTATATTCGGTAAGATCTTTCACAATGTTGCCTTGAATATACCACATAATTCGAAAAAAAAACAGCCCGGCCAGGCTGGTTACGCCCGGCTTTTTGCGCTATACTGTGGATGAGGAGGGAGCAATGGAAACGGCCGCGTCGCTCAATGATTCCGGTATAGCCCTGACCGAGGCCAACAGGCCCAATGACGCTATTCCCCTCTTTCGCAAGGCCCTGATTATGGAGCCTGAAAATCCCCTTCTTTGGCTGAATTTGGGCATAGCCCAGCAGCGGGCAGGCGAGTACGAGGAAGCCCTTGAGAGCTTTCATCATGCCGTATTGATCGATGACGGCCTTGCCGACGCGTGGCTTTCCGCCGGCCTCATCTACTACGAGCTGGAACAGTTCTCCCTGGCGGAAGAATCCTACAAGGCCGCGTTACAGCGGAACAACGCAAATCCCCACGCCTGGAACAATTTGGGCGTTCTCTATTTTATCGAAGGAAGTTATGAAGAGGCCCGTTACTGTTTTGAACAGGCCATAAGCCGCCATCCTCTTTTTTATGACGCTCTGGTAAACCTTAGGGATGTCTGCAGGGAACTTGAAGATTACCGGGCCGCCGGGGAATTCGGCCGCATCATCGCGGGACTGAAAAATTCAGGCTGTTCCGGAAACCATCCGGCAGGCAACTTCTAGCGGGGTTTTCTTGAATATACTCTACGTTGCGGAGCTTGTGGGCAAGGCGGGGATTTACGCCCTCAAAAAAGGTCTGCCGGAACTCAGAAAAACCCACGCCCCTGACCTGGTCATCGTAAACGCCGACGGGGCCACAGGCGGCTGGGGCCTGGGCCGCAATCACGCCGCCTATATACGCAAGCTCGGCGCCGATGTGCTTACCACCGGCGAATGCTGCTTTTACAAGAAAGACCTGGTTCAAAATATGGAAAAACTTCCCTATGTGCTGAGGCCGGACAACATAAGCCCCGCCGCGCCGGGTTTCGGTTCCAGAATATACAATTCGGGAGGCCGCAAGGTGGCCGTGGCGGTGATGATAGGCCAGAGCGGCTTTTCGAGATTACACGGGGACAACCCCTTTATAAAAATGCCGGTACTTTTGGAAAGGCTCGCTCAGGAAACGCCCTTCATCATTGTTGATTTTCACGCGTCGGCGACAGCGGAAAAACTCACCTTCTTTGCCGCCGCGGACGGCCGCTGTTCCGCGGTCATCGGTTCCCACACAAGAGTCCAGAGCGCCGACGAAACTATCCTTGCCGGAGGGACCGCGGTGATCTGCGACGCCGGAAGAACCGGAAGCATTGATTCCGTAGGCGGCTCCGACCGGGAAGCCAAAATCAGGGAATACCTTTCAGGCGTGCCCGACTGGACCAGGGAAGCCTGGGACAGGCCGGAATTGCAGGGCGTACTTCTTTCCCTTGACGACGGGGGAAAGGCCGTGTCCATTGTACGCATACGCCACCGGGTTCCCGACGCCCCCCAGGCCCCGGAAGGCGAAGACGGCGAAACGTCCGGCGAACATGACGGAGCGCATAATGCGTGAAGAAGGACAGGTGCTTGAGGTCAAGGGGCCCGGGGTAAAAGTGCTGGGCAGGGCCGCCAAAGACGCATGCTTTGGCTGCATGAATATGGAATGTAAGAGCCGCAATCGTGTCTTTACCGTCCTCAATCCGCGAAAGTTTTCCCTTAAAGCGGGAGACCTTGTGGAGCTTGAGATAAAAAAGAGCGCGGGCGCGCTTGAGGCCGGAGCGTCGCTGCTCCTTCCCCTGCTTGCCTTTACCGCCCTGTACTGTTTTTCTCCCCTGCTCTTTCCGGGAATAAACGGCGCGATGAGAACAGGGCTTGGTTTTCTTGCCCTTCTTGCCGCTGCCCTGGGGGTAGTTTTGTTCAGAAAAATCATCCCTCCGGGACAGCTCCCCCGCATAGTCGGCGCGGAAGGCCGGAAGGATACCGTATAACAAGGAGCGTGGTATGCGAAATCCAAGAGGCTATGTGGATCTGGGCAGCATCTTTGACCAGATATTCGACGCCGCCCATAATTTCAGCGATGAGTTGAGAAATTTCAATCACTTTGACGGATTTGGAGACCGGCCCCACTCTGACGAGAATATAGACTTCTATCCCAATTTTTCCTATCCGCCGATGAATGTCTACATGCAGAGCGACAGGAGCATGATATTTGAATTCGCCCTGGCCGGCTTTGACGAAAAAAACATAAGCCTTTCCTTTCAGGGGGACTATATGACTTTTTCGGCCCGCATAGGCGAAGAAAAACTCCCCGAAGAAAATGTCCGGTACTTCAAACG
>JAISCK010000204.1 GCA_031265635.1 Spirochaetaceae bacterium | reverse complement strand
GGTTTGACTGCCGCCGGTTCTTCGGAATACTCAGGCTCTTCCGACAGGGTCATCATGTCCGCCGTGTTGGCCTGCCAGAACGAGCGTTCAAAGACCGTGTGGTCCGTCTGTCTGGACCGGTATTCCCTTGTTGACCAGCGTATGAGCGAGGTCATATAGGCGTCAAAGGAAGTGCCCTTGTCCGAGTATTTTTCTATGGCCCTGCGCATGCGGGGGTAGAGCCAGCACAGGTAGTCCGTCCAGTCTTCCCTGTCCCATGCCTTTGGTTTGAAACGCCGGTGATCATCCAGGATATGTTTGAAGATAAGGCCCTCAAGTTTTTTCCTGTCAATGACGCCCTCCTCGTACTGGCACATGTAATCAGTCAGGGTCAGTGTCTGTTCCATGATTCCTCCCGTCGTGTGAGAGTGGATACTGCATGGAATGTGCCATGTGCCTGAAAAACGCGAAAAATTCCGCGCCGCACCGCGTCTTTGCGCCGGAACCTTTGCCCCTGGGCCATTTGCCGCGCCGGGCCTTCAAAAAACCCCGGTATACCGGCCCATACCGCGATAAACCGGCCTGTTTGGGGCTTTGCCGCGTATGCCGGGGACAGAGAAGAGTCGGCAAAGAGGCGGAAAAACAAAAACAGCGGGAAACCAAAAACCGCCGGTATCCCAATTGACCCGGCCCGACTTCGACAAAATGGACTTTTATTTACAATGATTTACAAACTTGGCCCGTGTTACCTATTGCCGGACAGCTGCAAAGATGTCTTGAATCACCGTAGAAATCATTGGGCTTTCTTTAGTTTTCAAGGGCTTCTTTAAATTCGGCGACCAGCATGGGGAACACGTCGGCGATAACGCCGTCCACGCTCAGGCCCGCCGCGTTTTTGTGGCCGCCGCCGCCGTACTTTTCCGCTATGCGGGAAACATCAACAGCGTCGCGGGAACGCAGCCCCACGGTACAGCGGCCGGGGCTTTCCTGCCGGACAATCATGATACATTCAACATCCCGTACCGACTGGAGAAGCTGGTAAAGCGCGTCGGAATCGCGGCCTTCAAGGCCGAAGCGCCGGGTGTCCTCATAGGTTTCACTGCTGGCAAGGAGCTTTCCGTTGTAATGGGCGCTGACCCGCGCAAGCACAAGACCCATGAGTATTCGGGAATCAAGGTTTCTGTTGCCGTTTATGGCAAGAAACGTTTTTTTCGGACTTGCCCCGGCTTCTATGAGTTTCGCCGCTCGGAAAAAGGTTTCGGCCTCGCCCTCTCCGGTATGCCGGAAAAAACCCGTATCGGTACAGAGGCCGAAAAAAAGCAACGCGGCTTCTTCCCTGCTGGGCGTTTCGCCAAACGCCTCGATGAGCTTTGCGATCATGAAAGTAACCGAAGGGGCGTGTATGTCAAGGTAGTCCGCCTCGCCGGCCTTGCCTGTGGCATGGTGGTCTATAATCGCCAGGGGGAACCCTTCAAGAAAGGGTTTAAGGTCTCCGGTCCTTTCCAGGTCGGAACAGTCGGTAACAATGACCCGCGCGCCCGGAAGCCCGTCCTGCCCGGGCGCGGCGCTGAAACTCCCCGCGTAGGGAAGTATCTCCGTCCGCTTGAAGGGTCCCGCCGAACAGGCCGTCGCTTTCTTGCCAAGCCGCCTGAGAAAGGAACAGAGGGCAAGCTGGCTGCCCACGCAGTCGCCGTCAGGTTCTTTGTGCCCGGCGACAATGAACGCATCGCCTTCGTTGATGAACCGTATAAGGGATTGGGGTACCGGCAACGACCGCATGGTTTTAAGGCGGGCGTCTAACAGGTAAGCAGGGAGAACTGCCGTTCCCCGCCTGAAACTACCGCTTTGCCGCCCTGTATATACACGTCGATTTCGGTTCTGAGGCCGAAGGATTCAAAATATATGCCCGGTTCAAGGGAAAAACAGGAACCGTCAAGGAGGAGCCGCGTGTCGGTAAATTCCACCGAATCAATATTGACGCCCGATCCGTGACCTTCGGTATCAATACCGTGGCCGGTGCGGTGTTTGATGGCCTTTTCATACCCGGCCTTTATGAGTATCTCCCGTGTTCTTTGATCAACCATGGCCCCGGTGGGACGCCTCCCCGCCGCAAGTTCGTTCTTGATGAATTCGTACGCGCCTTCCCGTGCCAGTACCAGGTCCTGAAAAGCCTTTTCAATATCCGGGGCCGCCTTTTTACCGTATACGCCCAGCCAGGAAATATCCGCGTATATGGACCCTTCTTTTTTTTCTTTGGCCCAAAGATCAAATTGAATGACATCCCCTTCCCGGACCTCGCTGCCCCGGCCCAAAAAATCAAAATGGGGGTCTCCCGAATGGGCTCCCGCCGCGGCAATGGGCGGATGATCCGCCGCTATGCCCCGTTTTTCCATGCCCGCAAGCATGGCATTCCGCATATCCCCTTCAAAAAGAGGCGTCCCCGAAGCGTGGCTTTTTTTTACCAGCGCCCAGGTCTCGTCAACTATGGCGTACAGGTCCCCGGCTGCCTTTTCGTGGCTCTCGATACCCTTCTCGTCGAGCAGCCCCTTAAAGCGCTGAATCAGCGGCGCGGCGGAACAAAGAACGAGCCCCGCCCTTTCAAGATTTGCCGCTGTTCCGGCGTCAAGGTAGGAAATGGCAAAGATAGAATCCGAAACATGAACACCCCAGCGCTTTCCGGCCAGGACCGCAAGGCAGGCGAGCAATTCCTCCCTGCTCACATAGACCCGCTTTTCGCCCGGCAGGGTGTCAAGGTGCGAAGCCTCTATCGCGTGGACTATCTTTACCGGACTGCCCCTGGCGGGGACAGCGTAAAACCAGGGGCGGGTATTGGTGAGGTTTCCGGGCAGTTCCAGAATCTCTTCCGAAAGCCTGTCCCGCCGCCTGAAACTCGAAAAAAGCCACCCGTCGAGTTTTTCCTGACAGATGGCTTCCTGAATCGCTTCTATGTTGGGAGCCAATTAAAACTCCAGTTCCAGCGTATCTACACCCTCGAATCTGTCGTCAATATTCACATTGAGCGGCACATTGCCCCAGCTGGCGTGGCTGGCCTCCCTGCGTACAAAAAGCCGGCAATGGCTGAATTCGCCGTTCCGGTAATATACCGTCAGGTGGGGCCAGGCGCGCCCCGGCCCGAGAGCTACCAGCTTGGCCTTTCCGGCAAGGTCATCGAACCATGTCAGCGGTATGTATGCCCGGCCTATACCGTTTACGCCCCTGCGGTAGATAATCAGATACCCCAGGCGGTAGGGATAGATGGTCTCAATATCCACATTAATATAGTAGTATTCTGATTCCTTGCCCGGCGAAATCCCGCCGGCGCTCCTCTGTTCATTGCTGTTGGCCTGGGCAAAAAGCCCTCCCCCCAGCGCCAGGACGAACAGGACAACAAGAAAAAAACGAACTGGTTTCATGGCCTTCCTCCTTGAAACTCTCCGGCTGCCCGCAATGGATACCCCCGCTCCGGGAGCTTTCTTTATGCTGAACAGCGCTGGAAAACACCATTTTGAGTATAACCGCTCTTGAAAGGTCCCGCAAGGGTGCTTACTTGACATCATCTTCCCCCTGTCTCATGATAGCTCCGGAGGCTCCGTAAGGTGTACAAGGCCCATATTGCCCTGGAAGTGCGCATTCTCCTTCTCACCGGAGGCAGGGTTTTTTCTTTTGACGGCTCCCCGCCGGGGCGGCCTTCCCTTGACTCCGGGGCGGTACTCAAGGCCTGTACCGTGATACGGAGCCTTGGCGGCACTGTCAGGAAAGAATGTCCTTTTGAACGGAATCTTAATCCTCCCCAGACCCCTCCCGGCCTGGGGCTTTCCCATCTGTCCCTTGCCCTGGGGTCAGGCGGCGAGCTGGACATCATGTTTCACCGCAGGGAAAAAAGGGTGCGCATAACCGAAATCAGAA
>JAISCK010000173.1 GCA_031265635.1 Spirochaetaceae bacterium | reverse complement strand
GCGGGGATAATTGTTGACCGTATAGGGAAGAAGGCCCCAGGGATAGCCCAGAAAGCCGGTTGATTTGAGCCATTCCCAGACGGTCCAGGCCAGGGCCAGCGCCAGGGGCCTGCTTATCCTGACCGGGAGTTTTGAAAGGGGAAAACAGGCCCGCATGAGGAAGCAGGCCAGGACGGCGTGGAAGGCCCCGTAGGCAAGGCAGCTTAAACCCAGGGACCAGAAGGCGAATTCTTCAAAATAAGCCAGCCAGTAATTTGAAAGCCCGTGGGAAAACACCCCGAATACCAGCCCCTGAAAGGCCGCTTTCCCAAAGGAAGGGCTGCGGGAAAGGGCGATAAAATACGGGCAAAGGGCAAAAAAACCGTACAGGGGATTTCCGTAGGGAAAAAGCTCGTTGGGAAGGGCCAGGGCAAGCAGAAAGGCCGAAAAAAATGCTTCCAGGCCCATTAAAATGGTGATTTTGATTGAATAATCCCCCCTTTTCAGGTATTATAAGACTATTATCAGGGGCTTGGTATAGCCTAATTTAACAGCGAGGACATAAATGAAGGATATCGGTCCCTTACACCGAGCAGAATATGAGACCGACGCAGATCAAAATAGCAGGGTAGTCATAGGGGAAGCCCCCGGAAGGATTCACTATCTGGGTGAACACGGGGAACCGGGATGGGGAATGTTTCTTTCTTCCGCCATAAACCGCAGTGTTCAGGCGGCGGTCAGTCTCCGCAAGGACAATTCGCTGCGGTTTTTCGCCGCCGATCTTGGGGAACGGAAGCGTACCACGCTGATTAACCTCAAGTACAAGCGGGAGGACAGGTGGGCGAATTATATAAAAGTGGCTGTTCACGCCTTCGCGGAACGGGGTTTTCCCATCAAGGGTCTCAATTTTACCATTTCCGGTGATATTCCCCAGCAGATAGGGCTTGCCAGCTCTTCGGCTATTGAAGTTGCCGCCGCTGTCGCCCTCAAGGGCTTTTTCCAGGCCAAAATCAGCGACCGGGAACTGCTGGGCATGCTCAGCGGGTCGGCGTCGCTGTTTTTCGGAAAGCAGTTCAATCCCGTGGATTATCTTATCGCCCTTTCCGCGCGGAAAGACCATTTTCTCATTGTTGACGAGGAAAGGCTCGAAGCCAAAACCATCAAGGTTCCTCTTGGGGGCTACAAGATACTGCTCATGGATTCGCGGGTTCCCCGCATGGGCGTGGAGGAAGAACTCAAGCACCGGGGCCAGGATATACGCAGGGGGCTTGATTTTCTTTCCAACAAAAGGGAAGGGGCCAGTTTCAGGGACTATGTTACCGGCGACATCATGGAATCCATGGGGAACCTTCCCGAACAGATACGGCGGCGCTGCCTCCATATTGTCAAGGAGCTTCAGCGGGTTGAGGAATCCCAGGACATACTGCGCAAGGGTGATTTCGCGTCCCTTTCAAGACTCATCCTCCATTCCCATGAAAGCCTGCGGGACCTTTACGAAGTTTCCTGTCCTGAGATAGACTGGCTTGTAAAGCGGGCCCAGGAGACCGAGGGGGTGGTAGGCTCCCGCATGACCGGCGAGGGCTTCGGGGGCTGCACCTATACGATAGTCAACGCCAGGGCCGTGGATGAATTTAACCACCGCCTTGAGGATTACGAGCGTATTTTCGGCTTTCATCTTCTGGTCCATGAAATAAGACCAGCGGGCGCCGCCTGTATTTTATGAGGTTGCATGAACATTGTATTGACCAATGACGACGGCCTTTCCAGTCCGGGAATCCTGCTCCTTGCCGCTTCCCTGGGCCGCCGGAATGACGATGTCTATGTCCTGGCGCCGGATTCAAACCGCTCGGGCTTTTCCCACTCCATCAGCATGGGGAAGGCGCTATGTATTGAAGCAAAGGGGGAACGGGCCTGGACCTGTTCGGGCACCCCGGTTGACTGCGCCACCATAGCCTGTTTCGGCGGTCTCGGCGTAAAGCCCGATATCATTGTCTCGGGAATAAACGCCGGGTCCAATCTGGGTACCGACATCACCTATTCGGGCACCTGTGCCGCGGCGCGCCAGGCGGGCCTCTACGGGGTGCCGGCCATAGCCTTCTCTCTGGTTTCCCCGGAGGAAGACTACAACTGGGAAGGCGCCGTTGATTTTTGCGCCGCCCGTTTTGACGAACTCCGTTCCCTGTGGACCCCCGATATTTTTCTCAATGTCAATATTCCCAATACGGCGGACGCCTCGGCGGAAACACGATGGACCTTTCCCTCGCTGCGGCGTTACCAGGACCGTCTTCTGCCCGCCGGCGCTGACGGGACGCCCCTGGAAGGGGCCTTCTCCCTGAAAGACGGCCGTTACAGGATCGGCGTCATCATTGACCTGGGTGTAATCGAGACCCGGGGAGGGGAAGGTTCCGACTGGGACGCGGTAAACAAAAATTTCGTGTCGGTAAGCCCGGTGTACATCCATCCGGTGATACGCCGGGACGTGTATGCCGGAGAACCGGACCGCGCCGGAGCGGAAGCCGTCTGTTCCGCCGCCCTCAAAGGATAAGCCATGGCAGATACCCTTCAGGAAGGCATTAGGCTTTTCCGCCTTAAACGCTGGGAAGGAGCCCTGAGGGAATTTCTCGCCGTGGATTCGGGCCGTTTTGATCCTGAACGAAGCGCCGAGCTGGCCTATTACATGGGGCTCTGTTATACGAAACTTGAACGCTACGATGACGCGCTGCTTTACCTTGAACAGGTGGTAACTTCCGGCGCCGATCCCCTGCGGGGTATTCAGTGCCGCCTTACCCTGGCCTATATTTACGCCATTACCAGGCGTTCAAAGCTCGCCGAATTCGAACTCAAGCAGCTTATGGATTCGGGCTGCGAATCCATTCAAATTTATACTACCCTGGCCTACGCGGCCTGGACCCAGAAACAGTACGAAAAGGCCGTTGAGTATTACCGCAGCGCCCTGGACATTGACTCGAATAACGCCACCGCCCTTAACGGGCTGGGCTATATACTCGCCGACGCCGCCATAGACCCTGTCAGGGGCCTTTACTACTGCAAGAAGGCGGTGGACAAAAGGCCCCACAACGCGGCCTATCTTGATTCCCTTGGCTGGGCCTATTATAAAAACGGCGAGTTTGTTGAAGCCCGCGACTATCTCCGCAGGGCCTATGAACTTGCCCCCCATCAGGAGGAAATACGCGGGCATCTCAAGGCGCTGGTGGGGGTATCTCCATGAGTAGGCTCCGTTCTTTTGCGCTCTTTGTCCTGCTTTTAGGCATCCTGCTCTTGGGCGGCCTGCTTCCGGCCCAGGAGACCGGGGACCGTAACGCTGTTTTTGCCAGGGAAGAATTCCGTCTTGGCGTACAGGCCTATGACCGCTTCGCGTTTAACGAGGCCATACTTGCCTTTGAACGGGCCCTTTCGTTTGTGCCGGGAAACCCCCTGATACTCGAATGGCTTGGTCAGGCTTATTACCGCTCGGGCATGGAAGATACGGCCCTCAGGCAGTGGCAGGCGGCCCTTGATCTTTACGGCAGGCAGAGCCCCCGCTGGGCGCTGCTGGGAAGCCGCATTGAGACCGTGCAAAACCGGCGCAGCCTCTTTACCCTCCTTGACGACGAGGCCCGCTATGTTGAAGCCGGACGCTATCCCGGACGCAGGGACGACGGCCAGGCGCTGTACCGCCAGCCCACGTCGGTGCTTCCCCTTGAGGACGGTTCTTCCTGGGTAGTGGCCTACGGTTCCAACGAACTGGTGCGCATTGACGTAAACGGCGTCATACGGGAAAGGATGCGGGGGCCTGTCAACGGATTTGACCGGCCCTATGATGTTGCCAGAGGTGAGGACGGACGGTATTATGTCTCCGAATACCGGGGAAACAGAATCAGCGTACTCAGCCCCCAGGGTCTCTGGCAGGGCTATATAGGTTCCCGGGGCAGGGGGCCCGGCGAGTTTGTCGGACCCCAGAATCTCTGCGTTGACGAAGACGGATATCTATATGTCGTTGATTACGGCAACCGCCGCCTGCTCAAATTCGACCCTGACGGCGTCTTTATACTTGCCTTCGGTCTCAGGAGCGGCGGCTTTCCGGGCCTGGTGTCCCCCACGGGACTGGCGGCCGGCGGCGGGGTGATTTACGCGGCGGACAGCGTGCGTAAGGAAATCTACCGCTTTGATTCCGACGGAACCTATCTCGGCCCCCTTGAGGCCGAGGGGCTCAGGGGGCCCGAAAGTCTCACGTTTACAGAAGACGGACGGCTTCTTGTTGCCGATACCAACCGTGTCCTCATCATAGATCCCCGGTCATCGGTGGTGCGCGAGGCAGGTCTGGCGGGAAACCCCGGCGTGCGTATTGTGGGCGCCGGCACGGACCGCAACGGCAATATACTGGCGGTGAATTTCTCAGGCGACGAGGTCTCCGTGCTTACCCGCATGGACGATATGGCGTCGGGACTCTTTGTACAGATAGAACGGGTAATTTCGGACCGCTTCCCCGAAGTAACCGTGGAAATACAGGTTCAGGACCGGGCCCGGAGGCCGGTAGTCGGCCTTGACGGGGGGAATTTCCTCATTTCGGAAAACGGCGCGGCGGCGGGCGAACAGAGTTTTCTGGGCGCGGCGTATCTTTCCGGACAGAGCGATATAGCCCTGCTCATGGAGCGCTCTCCCGAAGCCCTTGCCTACCGGGATGATATGGCCACAGCGGCCAGGGACGCCGCCGCGTCAGGATCGGGAGTCATCGTGGTGTCGGCGGGAGAACAGCCTGTTCTCGGCTCCGGCGACATTGTTCAGGCCGCCCGGGGCGTTACAACTTCCTACAGCCGGAACTGGCGTTTTGACCAGGGCCTGCGCCTTGCCGCCACAAGCCTTCTTTCCGGGGCGAAAAAACGGGCCGTGGTCTTTGTTACCACAGGTTCCCTCGGAGACGGGGCCTTTTCCCAATACGGCCTTTCGGAACTCGCGGCGTACATGGCGAATAACGGCGTGGTGTTTTACGCGGTGCTTCTCGGCAATGCCGGGGCGGGGCCTGAAATCCAGTACCTCTGTACCCAGACCGGCGGCGCGGCCCTGCCCCTGTACCGGAGCCGGGGCATAGCACCGGAACTGGCCCTGCTCAAAAGTTCCCCCTCAGGCGCCTATACGCTGCGCTACCGCTCTTCCCTTGCCACCGATTTCGGCAGGGCCTTTCTCCCCGTGGAAGCCGAAGTCTACCTCCTCGACCGTTCAGGCCGCGACGGAAGGGGTTACTTCGCCCCGCTGGAATAGACCTCAGTAATTACCATATCAGGATAATTAACTCTCATATTGTCCAAATCTCTAACTATAGTTTAATATAATAATATTTGTCAACTCTGTTCAGTGTATTGCGCATAACATTTTGGCTGAGCCCGAGCCACCTACTGGCGGCGAAGCGTAAACAGTCCGTTAGGCGACGTAGGGGCATATACTATCTTTTTATTCCTGACGCAGCCCCGCCAGCATATCGCCTAACTCGTCTTCGGAACAACGAAAAAGGCGCTTCACGGTTTCAAGAAAGCGGGGCGGGGGAGGGGCATAGCAGTACGGGGGGAAGCCCGGCGCTTCGGCTTCGCCGGGGAAGACAAGGAGGACGGCGTGGAGCAGGGGGCCGCCGCAGCGCGTTCCCCCGTATTTGGTATCGCCCAACAGGGGATGGCCCCGGGACGCGGCCTGGCTCCGTATCTGGTGGGTTCTGCCGCTGCGTATTTCCAGGAGGAGGAGGCTGAAGCCCCCGGCTGTCATGAGGGGCCTGGCAAGGGTGAGGGCCGCGCACGCTTTCCCGTTGCCGGGGCTTTCCCCGTCCGGGACAACGGCGCTGGTACGCTTCTTCCTGTCCCTGACCAGCAGGTCTTCCCAGGTTTCGCTCCGGTTACATTCCCCCTGAACCACGGCGAGGTAGTATTTTCTGAGCTTCCCTTCTTTAAGAAGGCGGGTAAATTCCCTTGCCC
The DNA here is from genome assembly GCA_031265635.1 of Spirochaetaceae bacterium. Taxonomy (GTDB): domain Bacteria; phylum Spirochaetota; class Spirochaetia; order Treponematales; family Breznakiellaceae; genus JAIRTD01. The sequence goes on along the minus strand of JAISCK010000173.1, from coordinate 859 downwards.
CGTTAAGGGAAGTTGAAAAGACCAGGACGCCGCTGGTCGGAACGTCGAGCCTGTGGAGGGGGCCGGGCCTGAAGGACAGGGAAGGGGGCAGTCCCGCTTCAAGATAGGATTGTACCAGGGAATCAAGGCCGTTCCCGCCGTGGACCACCGTTCCTGAGGGCTTGTTGATTACCAGGATGCCGCCGCCTTCGTACAGCACCAAGAGGCCGGTTCCGGCCTTCTTCTTATCCCTCACCGGGGGCTTACTCGTGTTTTCGCATCCTTCCACGGCTATGGTGTCCCCGGCCCTGACCCGGAAATCTCCCCCGGCCTTTTTCCCGTTTACCCGCACCTTGCCTGTCCTGAGCAGGCGGTGTATGGCCGAAAGCGCCAGGCCGTCCAGGGTCTTGCGCAGTACGCGGTCAAGACGCCTGTTGTCATCGTTTTCAGCGGCAAGCAGTTCATGCAGTTCAATAGCCATAGCTTTTCCAATCCGGCAATTTTCAATTTCAACCAAAAGAATCTGCCAAATTATTCCTAATTTGACAGATTCTTTCCTTCTATCTATTTCCCTGGTTAGCCGGTAATGCTCTGTTTTGTTGACCGGCGAAAGGACGCCAAACGATTGTGGGGAGGGTGTCATCGGCATATATGCCGGGGGAAAAGCGCCCTCCGCAAGGAGGGCCTTTACCCCCTGACAGGACCCCTGAAACGTTCCCGCGGTGTCCTTTCGCTTTTTCAGGGTAAACTGAGGATTACTGTACTCCATTCATACAGGCTTGACAAAGGGGGGGCTGCCGGGTGATGGTTAGGTGATGTCGGTATTGGTAACAGGACAGGCGCTGAAGGCTTTTTTTGAAAATCAGATCTTTCTGGCGTC
>JAISCK010000083.1 GCA_031265635.1 Spirochaetaceae bacterium | reverse complement strand
CCCCGCGCCCCCCCCCCCCCCCCCCCCCCCCAAAGGCCCTTTTTACTTATAATTACGATACAGGAACCCTCTTTCATACAAAGCCTCCTTCATGACACTACCGCCATGATACCACGGCTGCGGCAGTATGACAAGAGGAATATATCACCGCAAAGTCGAAAAAGTAAAAGAAGTTCACTAAGCATATACTCAGGGCTTCCGGTACTACACGGGAGGGAATATATATATAACAACGGAGAGGAAAGAGGCACCTTAATCCGCCCTCCGTGGCGGATTAAGGCGTTGGAGTTTTTGCGTTGCAAAAACTCCGCCTCTCCGCCTCCGGCGGAGAGCTTTGGAAACAGCGCCATCCCTGGCGCCGGCTATTTGCGGACGGCAGCATGGAAATGCGCCCCCCTTCCCCTTTCTTACTTATTTGACTTCTTCGACTTAGCGGTGAATCCTCTTCTTCTTCATTCCGTCCCTGCCAGGGCGCGGAGCTGGCACGAGGCCCATTGGCAGATGAGGAGGCGCAGCCGTTCGTGGGGGACCAGGTCGTTGTCAAGGGCGGCTTCGGAAAGCACCATCTGGATAAAGGCGCTGTCGCCGTCGAGTTTGAGCTGGAGCATCCAGCGCGAGAGCTGCGCGCCTTTGGCGTCTTTCATGAAGGCCCCTGCCGCGGCCTGGAGGGAGCGGGCTGCCTGGATGCCTATGCCGTCGCGGTTTTTTTTGACGCCCTGTTTCCGCTCGGCGTAAAACTCATAGGCGGCCTCGGCTTCGTCCTGGGCCAGGGCCGCTCCCATGCCGGGGTGTTCCAGATAGCGCACCAGCACCGGATAGAACTGCTTTTCTATAGTAAGGATGCCGGCCAGGGCCAGCACGACCTCGTCCCGGAGATAGGGCGGCGGGTCTTCGGCCCGCAGGAGTTCAAGCAGGGCGGAAAGGGATTCGGGCGCGGCGAAGATGCCCAGGGCTGTTACGCCCATGATTTTGAGCCGGGGGTTTTTGCTCTTGTGAATGATCTTTTCTATATCCGGAATGGAATCTTTGTCGTCAAGATGGGCCAGGGCTATCATACATTCCCCGGCAAGCATGTAATCGCCTGACTTGAGTTTTTCCCTGAGCAGGGGTATGGCGGAAGTAAAGCCGTGGCTGCCCAGCACGCGGGCGGAAATATAGGCGGTGGTGTAGGGGTTATTGACAATATCATCCTGGAGAATCTGGGCTTCTTTTTCGGACAAAGTTTGAAGGGAACCCAGGGCCCGCAGGGATTCGGTACGCACCGCGAGGCGCGGCGATTTGCTGCGGTCAAGGAGGCCCTTTGCCGACAGGCGGGAAGGCGCGTTGTGGAGGGCTTCAAGGAGTTCTTCTTCTTCCTGGGAGCTGCGGGTTTTTTCGAGCTTGTCGAGGATGGTGATGGCCCGCAGGTCCCTGAACGAGAACATCACTTCCAGAGCGCCCCGGAAGCTCAGCGCGCCCAGGGGTATCATCTTCCGCTGCATGTACAGCACCCAGCACAGCATCAGGACAAGAAGGCCGAACAGGATTTTATACGAAAGAAACACCGTAACGCCCATCCGGGAAAGCAGGTCCAGAAAAAGGCCGCCCAAAAAAGCGCCGCCGCCGCCTGATATGCCGAAGACAAGGTAGTACAGGATGCCCATGTTGAGCATCTGCTTTGCCGGGATAAGGCCGAAAAAGTAGGTCTGGGCAAGGCCCTCTGCTCCCAGGAACGCGAAGCTGACAAGAAAATGTACGCTGGTAAGAAAGAGCATCGTCTGGGCCGGGCTTTCCATCATGGACGGAAAGAGTAAGAGCGGGGGAAGGAGGCTTACCAGCCCCGCGATGGTACAGGTAACATACAGGGGTTTGGCGCCGATGCGGTCCACGAGGAATTTGGTAATCAGCCCCATGGTAAAGGCGCCAAGGCCGCCGAATACCGTGTACAGGGAAACCATGCCGTCGCCCTGAAAGAACACTTCCTTGCTGTAAACCACGATAAAGGCCCTGGACAGGGCGGACGCGAAATTCACCGCGAGGAAAATCAAAAGAAAGCGCTTGAAGGCGCCCTGGGCAAAGGCTTCCTTTGCGGCGTTGAAGAAGCCGCCGCTTTCTTTTTCGTCAGCCCGTTCAGGTTCGGGAAGTTTTGAAAGAAGATAGGCTCCCAGTATTCCCGTTACTATGCCTATTACCATGATGACCGAATACAGCGCCAGAGGAGGTTTGCGGCCCAGTATCAGGGCCAGGGCAAAACTTGACGACATGGCGACGCCGTTGTTGATGATCTGTATCAGGGTGATATAGCCGCCCCGGTCAGGGCCGGCGGCCAGGGCGTTGAGCAGGGGATTGTTGCCTATGGTTCCCACGCCGCGCCAGAAATGAAACCCGAACACGCTGAGTATCATGAGGCCCAGCGCCGTGCCGTTGCGCCCCGCCGCCGCCGCGAAGGGGGCAAAAACCAGGGGTATCATGCAGATAACCCGTACCAGCCAGGCAAAGGCAAAGACCTTGACTATGGGGAAGCGTTTTACCAGCCCCTTGCCCAGGGGCGTAAAAAAGTACGCCCAGTACACAAGGGCCGAAAGCACGCCGATGACTGTTGAGGACGCGTTGAGCCTCATGGCGTAAATGGTAATGATGTTCCCCGCAAGGAGGGCGTAGGAGAAAGAGTTGAGGGCATTAAAGAGGTTATATAAATCCCGCGCCTTGTTAAGCCGGTAGGGAGAAAGGGATGCGCCCATCATATATGTATAGCATAACTCTTATTGCCCAGCATAGCCAGAAACAGTAATGCGCGGTTTACCTTAGCAAAAAGCGAAAGGACGCCACAGGAATTTTTTAGGGGTCCTGTCAGGGGAAAAGCCCCTCCTCGCGGAGGGTTCTTTTTCCCTCGGCATATATGCCGATGACACCCCCTCCCTACAATCTTTTAGCGTCCTTTCGCCGGGTGAGTAAAACAGAGCATTACTGATTAATTAATCGGAGGGGCGGGGTCCACCGCAGGTTCCACAGCTGGGGTGGCGGGTTCCGCCGCGGGTTCCGGGGCGGGCTTTGGGGGTTCTGCTACGGACTCCGAGGCAGGGGGAGCGGGCGCCGCGATTGGCTTGGGGGGCTCCGCCGCGGGTTTTGGCGGGGAGGCTGCGGCGTTTTTTTCTTCCAGGGTTGCCGCGTCGTCAATTTCTTTAAGGATTTTGTCTTTGACCGAAATCACGTCATCGTAGGCCCTTTTCAACTGGCCGTAGAGCTTTCCCATGGTACGGAAGAATTTGGGCAGGTCTTCTGGCTTAACGAAGATAATGAGGATGAGTCCTATGAGGACCAGCTCGGAAAAACCTATGCCGAACATCAGGCGTCTTCTCCAAACTTGAATATTTTGGCGACAAGCAGGGCGAAAAAGTAAAAAAACGTCAGCGGCAGGGCCACGCCGAGCTGGCTTACAAAGTCGGGCGGGGTGATAATAGCGGCAAGGACAAAAATACCCACGATGATATACCGTGAGGCGCGGAACACCTGTCTCCTTTTGAGTACGTTCAGCGCCAGAAGTATTTCCATAAGCAGGGGCGCCTGAAAAGCCAAAACCGCCCAGAGGATAAACGAAAGCACATAGAAGATATTGGTCTGGTAATTGAGGAGAAAGCCCACGGTCTTGGGAACAAAATAGGGATTGGTCAGGAATCTCACCGCCAGGGGCACTATCTTGAAATACGCGAGATAGGAACCGAGGATGATGAGGATGAGACTAAAGACCAGAAAGGACAATACGATGCGCCGTTCCCGGACGGTAAGGCCAGGGAAGACAAATTTGACAATGCTGAAAACATGGACAGGCAGGGAAATAATAAGGCCGGAGATGACCGTCATTTTCAACTGGGCTATAAAACCCTCTGAAATGGAACTTATCACCAGGGTTTTCTCTACCACGCCGCTGACCTGGGTAAACTGTTCGGTAAAAATGGAGAGGATTTTTTCTGAAAGGATGAAGCTGATTATACAGGCTATGATATAGGCAATCAGGGAAACGAATATGGAATTTCGCAGTTCCCTGATATGATCTATAACGGACATGGATTTTTCAGGGTTCCCGGATACAGCCATCAGTACAATCCTCTGATCCCAATGTTGGTCATGTTTGGGAGTTTACAGGGTAAAGAAGCGCCTCAGGCGGCTCTTTGATGTTTTACGCGCGAAACGCGGCAAACTCCTATGCCTTTTTCTCCTCTACAGGCGCGGCTTCTTTCTTGTCTTCCTGCTCGCCTTCCTTCATGGCCTTGGAAAATTCCTTTTTGGCCTGACCCAGGGAACGGGCGAATTTGGGAATGGCGCTGGCGCCAAACAATACAAGGACTACCAGTACGATTATCAATAACTCAGTATGCCCGACCATAATATGCCTCCTCAGGAACAAGTGTTACATCCAAGATTACCCTTCAAAATTGAAATTTTGAAAAGATCCCGGTAGCTTAAAATTCAATATATCCTTTTTTGGAGGATTTTACTAGCCCTTTTTAATCGTACTTCGCGCCCCCCTCCTGTACTTGCTTCATCTTGGGCGGCGTATTATTATTTTTTATGGACCAGTCTGTACGTTCCCAGGTGGAACTCATCAGGGAGGCTTTTCACTACCAGGCCCGCTTTGACGGAACCATCATGGTTTTCAAGATTGATTTTCCCGTTACCGAGGAGCCCGGATTCCCCTATCTTATGAAGGACCTGGCCCTCCTTGCCAAAACAGGGATACGGGTGCTTATCGTTCCCGGAGCCAAGGAATGGATAGATTCGGTGCTTGGGGAATACGGCATCGTCTCAGGCTATGCCGGGACCGCGCGGATAACCACCAAAGCGGCCCTGCCCTTTGTGGAAATGGCCGCCTTTCATGTGGCCTCCCGTTTTATTACCGGCCTTGCCGCGGGCAGGGTGGACGGAGTAACCGGCAGCTTTGTCCGGGCCCAGGGACTGGGCGTCATTGACGGCACGGACATGGCCCATACCGGAACAGTAAAAAAAATACTCACCGATCCGGTGCGGCGCATCATGGAAAGCGGCATGGTACCCATACTGCCCTGCATAGGCTGGAGTTCTTCGGGCAGACCCTACAACGTGCCCAGCGACGAAGTAGCCCTTGCCGCGTCAGCCGCCCTGGGCGCGGTAAAACTCTTTATCGTAACAGCCGGAAACAAACTCGCCGCGGGAAACTATGTCATGCCCGAATCCGTGCAGCGCGCGGAAAACAACCGCATAGTCCGCCTCAGCATACAGGAAGCCGGAAGCATACTGGAGAACAACTGGAAAACCCCCGGTGGGGACAAGGGCCTTGAAGCCATCAGCCTTGCCCTCAAAGCGGCCCGCACCGGCGTGGAACGGGTGCATCTGGTAAACGCCAGGGAAGAAGGCGCGATACTGCGGGAACTCTTTTCTAATCTCGGCGCGGGGACCATGGTATACGGCGACGCCTACGAATCCATACGCGGCCTCACCACCGAAGACATCCCCGACGTACTGCGCCTCATGGAACCGCTGATGAACCAGGGCGCGCTCATACGGCGCGGCAGCGAAGACCTCATCGAGAAAAAAGACGACTACGCGGTCTTCGAGATAGACGGCTCGATTCACGCGTCGGGCGCCCTCCACGACTGGGGCGAAGGCCAGGGCGAAATCGCCGCCATCGCCACCAACCCCGCCTACGCCGACATGGGCCTGGGAAGCAGCCTGGTCCGCTACTTCATCGACAGGGCGCGCAAAGCCGGCCT
>JAISCK010000074.1 GCA_031265635.1 Spirochaetaceae bacterium | reverse complement strand
CGCAGGGTAAAAGACTACCCCGAATGGACGCGCTGGGTTGACGATACGGCCCTCAGGGTATGGGAAGAGCTTACTCCCCTGGTCGAGGACGGCCATTGCCAGATTATCGACTCCGGCGAAACCAGCCGTATACTGCTTCTTCATTTTTATGTTGAACTTATTCAGCAGTCCTGGCAGAATCTGGACGCTTCGGCGGACCTGCCCTTTTTTGACGAAGAGTCCTTTCAGGTTCCGTTTCCCCAGGGCCAGATACGCCCGGTAAGCGTCGAATTCGATTTCCCTGCATATATTGAACAGCCCCAGGAGACTATGCTCCCGGCTATCAAACTGATTTTTCCGGGAAACCTGGGCAACACGCTGGCGCTGGCAAACATGATTCCCAGCCCCCTCATGGAAGCGGCGGTACTCAAAATCAGGAATCTTCTGCGGTCCCATAACAACAAGGAATACTTTCTGCATAAACTCCTTCCGTCTTTTCCGGGCAAGGAAAACCAGCTCAGGGAGGCCCTCAACCAGATCGTGGTTAAGCCTTTTGAGGCCCTGCGCATCATGCGGGACAGCGGCGAATTCACGTTCCTCTTTTGGGCCTACTTCGACAACCTTCTCAAAAAAGACATAAGCCAGAAGAAAGAACCGCTGCCCGCCGAAACAGGTGCGCTGCAGTCCGTGTACCTTATCGAAGTATTCAACAATTACTACAAGGGAATCGCGGTGCGCCGGAGGGAACAGGAGCTTGCCCTCAAAAGCCTTGATCTTCAGCTTGGCAAGCCTCCCTTCCTCTATACCCTTGACGACATTATCAAATTTGCCGACAACAAGGGCGTACCCCTTCTGGGCCAGTACAGCCAGGAAGCCCTGGAACATTTTCTCAAAACCAAAACGACAGAGGCAAAGGAAGACGAGCTTCCCGAACTGCTCATAATCCGGGGGCTTCAGGAAGAACGCTGGTTTGTCAAGAAGGCCAGGATGCTCCCCCTCTGCGCCAGGCTCCTTGCCGACGCCAGGGTGCGGATACGGCAGGCCATATCCAAACGCTGGCTCAAGCTCCTCAAGCAGTACCAAAACGAATACGCCATGGAAAACAACGAGGAATTTGAAAGCCTGCTGCAAAAGTACCTCTATGATCTGGCCCCGACCCTGGGCGCGGTTCTTGGCGACCAGAAACTCTACCTCGCGTACTGCGAACTCGAAAAGGCCCAGGGGAACATACCCGAATCCAGCAGGATATACGCCGACGGGGTACTCATACCTCTTGCCAGCCTCCTGCTTATACGGCGGAAAGACCTTCTTACCGATACCAGGATACTGCTGCCCTTCTGGTACACCATACCTGTCATCAGCGAAATTATCGCGATCTTCAAGAACTGGGGCAAACAGCGGAAACTAAAAAAAATGCGCCGGCAGAAAAAAGAAACCGGCGACGAGGATATGCTTCCCGCCAAACAGGGAGACCTCCAGCAGCACCGGATCAAGGCGGCGGCACAGGAACTCCGGGACTCCCTTATTCCCGAAGGCCATACCCTGGACTCCTATCTTGCGCTGCTTCACGACCGCTGGAACCGCCTCCTGGGCAAACAGGCGAAAAAGAACCTTACCGAGGATATGCATTCCCTGATACGGGACCGGCTCAGGCATACCCTGCGCATGCAGCCCAACGCGGCGCTGACCGGCGCTTCCCTTGCGAAGATGGCCGACAAAATTATCAGCGATACCCCCGCCCTGTACCGGCTCAGCGCCCAGGATTCGCTTAAACTGTATATTCAACTTTATATGACAAAAATTATTTTAAGCATAAAATTTTAAGGTGAAAACCGAAGCAGCAGCCACGGCCGGTCCGTATACCGTATAGATTCCGCACGGGATCAATACATTTACGGGAGGCATTATGAACAACCTCAATTCGGTTTTAATTGAAGGCAATCTGGTCAAGGACCCGACTTTCCGCGTAACCGCCAGAGGGACTCCTCTTTGTACTTTTACCCTGGCGTCCAACCGCTACTACAGGCAGGAGACCGAACTGGAAAAAGAGGTCGGGTTCTTCGACGTGGAGACCTGGTCCAAACTCGCCGAAAGTTGCAATAATCTGGGGCGCAAGGGCCGGGGGGTGCGGGTAGTGGGGCGGCTCAAGCAGGACCGCTGGACCGGCACTGACGGCAGATCCCATTCGCGGGTATCCATAGTGGCCGAGCATGTGGAATGGCGGCCTGACTTTAAAAAGGAAGGCGGAAAACCATCCGAAGCCTTGCAAAGCGCCGGGAACGGCAATTTCGCTCCCGGCAGGCCCGTAGAGGAGCCTGTCGCCGAGCTTGAAGAGGTTCCCGAGGTATTGACCTTTTAACGCACGAGGCTTCGGAAAACTCCGCGGGAAAACCCCGCGGTATGAACCCCGCGCGAATTACGCGCCGCGCCGGGGTTCTAAAGCATCGCGCCGCTTCGGCTGCTTCTCTCCCCCGGCAGCTTCGTCCTGTGTGTAAAAGCCGTCTTTCCAGTTAAAGCGGCTCGTGTTGGGAAGGGGGCGCTGATTCATCAGCGCGTCCATGATGTCCTTGTAATCCTTCTTGCGGAGATGCCTGCCCCGGAAATCCAGGATGAAGCGCTTAAAGCCGCTTGCCGCAAGGAAGGGAACTTTATCAACAAGGGAGAAGGGCTGTTCGGGAATCACGATACTCCCTTCCCTCCGGTTCACGAGTTCAAAGCCGTCTCCCTTGTTGTCCTCAAAGTTGCGGAATGTGTAAAAGGAACCCAGATCAGACCGTATCCTGAACAGGGCGGGATAGGCGAAAACAGGAACAAAAAGCAGATGCCGCCGGTTTGCCGCGACAGTCTTTTCAAGATTCTGGCGGTTGTTTTCCAGAGGCGAAACAAAATAATCAAAGCCCAGCCCGGAAAGAAAATGTTCCGCCCAGCGGTTAAAGGTATACAGGTAAGGTCCGGCAATGAGCGTTACGTCAAGGCCCTTAAAACAGGCCGGGTGGCCGGGATTGTTCACGATAAAGGCCCTGTACCCCGCTTCAACAAGGAGAGGAAGGTTTAGCGCATAATCGCCGTCCATGCCCTGGGGAAAATACGGATCAAGGTCAATGATGATCTCGCCCGGATTAAAGGGCAGGGGGCTCCCTGCCTTTTTTACCAGGGCGGAAACGGTTTTCTGGTTGTAGTCCAGGACAGCCCTGACCGGCCGCCGGGATTGAAGGACAAACAAATCCTCAACCGCGTCAACAGCGGCATAGAGTCCTTCGGGAAACGGCCCCCTGCCGCTTACGGGCCTGATGTCGCAGGGCGGGGCCCTGTCCCGGCCCGGCTGGCGGCGGAACGGGGCAAGGTCCCTGGGCAGGACCTGGGCATAACGCCGGGACCCGGCCTTAATCCGGATAAGGTAGACCGAATCCCCCGGCCCAAATCCATCGGGAACGGAAACCCAATGCCCCCCTGCTTCATCCCCGCGCGAATACGTTACCCGGTGGGACACGCGGCCTGAATCATCGGCCTTGTGGAGCCGTATGGTATCCCCCGCCTCTATGGCCTGTTCCCGGAGCGACGGCGCGGCAAGAAGCCCCCGGCGGTTAGCGCCGCTTCCGGCAACTTTGACCAGCGGACCGAGGCTTATGCCGGTGCCGCCGTCCTGTCCGGCGTTGAGCCAGGCGGCGGGACTGTCTTGGTAAAAATGGAAGGCCGTTTTTTCACGGGCAAAATCTTTTTTCAGTTTTGAAAGCCCCTCGGCAAGGGCCGCTTCCCGGTCTCCGTCAAGGCCGTCAATGACCCTGCGGTAAGCCGACACCACGGTCCCCACATAATCGGCGCTCTTCATCCTCCCTTCAATCTTGAACGCGTTGACCCCCGCGTCAGCCAGATCGGGAACATACTCAAGGAACTGTAAATCGGCGGGGCTGAAATAGTAGCCCTTTTCTTCCTGGCGATGGTAAAGCCGCCTGCATGCCTGGGTACACATTCCCCGGTTTGCCGACTTGCCCCCCAAAAAGCTGGAAAAAAGGCAGAGCCCCGAAGCGGAAATACAAAGCGCCCCGTGGACAAAGACCTCCAGGGCCATATTGGTCTCCTGCCGGACTGCCTTTATTTCGTCCAGGGAGAGTTCGCGGGCAAGAACCACCCGCGAAAAGCCCTGCTTGGAAAGCAGATTGACCCCTTTTGCCGAGGCAATGTTCATCTGGGTTGAGGCGTGGAGTTTAAGCGAAGGAAAACATTCCTTAACCAGACAGGCAACGCCGAAATCCTGAACAATAATGGCGTCGGGCCCCACCGAGGCAAGGTACTTCAAAAACTGAAAAATCCTGTCCGTTTCGCGCTGTTCAAATACCGTATTAACCGTCACATAAATCTTTTTCTTCATACGGTGCAGATTGTATACCGCCCCTTCAAACTGGGAATAGGCGAAATTGGAAGTCCGCATGCGGGCGTTAAAATTTTTAAGGCCAAGATACACGGCGTCAGCGCCCTCGCCTATGGCCGCGTCCAGCGCCTCAGGGGAACCGGCGGGCGCCAGCAATTCTATTTTAGGCATGATTCAAATATACCGCATAATCCCATAAAAAGTGAAGCAATACGCGAATTTCGGTCATGTTCGTGCAGATACCGTTTTGCCTTGCAATCGTCGCCGTTTCATAGTATTTTTGATTCAGGAGATACTATGAGTGCAGGAGTAACGGTTAATTCCGGCAATTTCAAAACTGAAGTTACAGATTCGTCCGTTCCGGTATTGGTGGATTTTTGGGCCGCATGGTGCGGGCCCTGTAAAATGATCGGCCCCATGCTGGACCAGATAGCAGAAGAATATTCAGGAAGGCTTAAACTCGGAAAGGTCAATGTTGACGAAGAAGCGGCCCTGGCTGAACAGCATGGCATTACATCCATACCGACCCTGGTAGTATACAAGGACGGACAGATAGTCAATCAACATTCAGGGGCCCTTCCCAAACGCGAAATAGAGAATCTTTTTAAGACCTGTCTTTGACCGGGACAGCCGGGCGGATGCCGCCGGGCGCGGCTCAGGCAAAGCGGCCCCGTTTGCGGGGCGCACTCTCAGGGCGTATAGCGTTTCGCGCTGTTTTCCCTTCCCGGCGTCGCCTGGCTTCTGGCGGCTATGTACCAGTCGCCGGGACCATCGCTGTCGGATACTGCCTCATCCCTGCACAGAGTCTGGGTGGCGGTGCTTCCCTGAGAAGAAAACGCCTCGGCAGGGCTTATACGCGGCGGATCGCCCGCGGGCAGCCACGCACCCGCGTCGTTCAGGAATCCGGCAAAACGGGCCATCTCTTCCTTTTCCCACCACCCGGTCGAAATCTCGCTAAAGACAATCCCGTCAAGAACCGCTCCGTCCTGGTCCACCAGAGCCAGACCGCCGGTTTTCCGCAGCAGCTTTGAGTCTCCGGGCACCCAGAAATCCCTGGCCCCGCTTGCCTCATAACCAACCGACGCCTCAAGATCGCTCCCGGTCTCGTCAAGGCTCGCGCTGTCCTTTTTGCGAAGATGAAGCACAATGTACTCCCCCGCCCCTACTTCAACAGGATTGAATTCGTACATTGGTTCCGCCTGTGTCGCCGTCATTACCTTAAGAGCGCCGAGATTCCCCGGCGTATATGTTTTCAGCTCGATAAATTCACAGCGGGGATTGGAATATTCGGTCCTGATTTCGTTGATGACCAGGACAGGCAGGGCGTCGTTTCTGGTCCTGAACGGGATGAGTACTTCAAGGGTGTTGCCTTCTTCATCCTCGACAAGAATATCGGCGGAAACCCTGCTTCCTCCGGGCAGCGCCGAGTCGAAGCGCACCCGCACCAGTTCCCCGGCGTCAAGCAGTTCCGCGCCGGAAACAGGGTCAAAATCAATACGCCGCAGGGATACCGGCCTGGAAAAACGGAATTCCAGTATCCCGCCCGCAAGAACCCGGTATCCCAGGAAAACTGGCGTCTCGGTACTGAGCCCCAGTATCCTTTCCGGCGCCGCGCCGGGCGAACAGGCACAGGCGGAAAAAACAAGCACCAGTACGAAATTCCGCAGCACGAATGTATGTTTCATTGCAGCCTCCTTACAGGACATACGGGCCCACGGCGGATTCTGCTTTGAAATCCCAGTCTAATATTCCCTAAGTATCCCCATAAGTCTTTCCCTGCCTATGGTCCGCAGAAAATTCGCAAGACGCGGCCCCTGGTCCTTGCCTATGAGGGCCTGGTAGGCGGCGCGGAAAAGGGTCCTGGGTTCAAGACCCGCCAGGCCCGCGGCATGGTAAATGGCCTCGGCGCAGCTTTTGTCGTCGGCAAAACTCTCGATTACCGATACGACTTTTTCCCTGAGCAGCCTTACCCCCTCGGCCTCGCTGTTGCTGAGACCGGCCCTCTCCCCTTCGCCCCTGAGCCTGAAACGGAATTCATCGGGGGCGCATTCCGCGGCCCAGTACGCGGCGCAGGAACAGCGTTCTTCGAGGCGGCGGCGCTGCTCCGCGCTGAAACTCCCCGCGTCCTTCTCAAGCGCGGCGATGACCCTGGCGCTATCGCCGCCGGCTATCTGGACGAGGCTGCAAAGGTGGCGGAAAGGAACCTGAAAAGGCATCGTTTCGCTTACGCCGCCCGGCTGGGAAAGTTCGTAAATACGCCTTTCCCTTTTGTACGCCGCCTCATCTTTTGCCCTTTCAACCTTGAAAGCTATGCGCTCGGTCCTGTCGTAGTCTTCGTAAATTTTGATTACGTCAAGGTCAAACGAAATAGTGAACTCGGTGTTCGGCCTTGTCCCGGCAAAAAGGTAGCGGACCACTTCGGGGGTGTAGACCCTGAGAAGGTCCTCCAGATTAATCACCTTGCCTGATGAACTTGACATCTTGCCGGCTGAACCCTTGATGCCGATGAAGTCATACCGGAAACTCACCGGCGCGTCCCAGTTATACACATCCTTGCACACATGGCGGGCAGTATCAAAGGAACCGCCATGACTGTGATGATCCTTGCCCGCGGGTTCAAAATCAACTTTTTCGTACTCCCAGCGCATGGGCCAGTCAACACGCCAGAGGAGCTTAACGCCCCTGGCCGTTCTGAGATCAACGGTCTCCCTGTGGCCGCAGGCGCAGTGGTAGCTTACGCCCCACTCCCCGTCCCAGCCGTCTATGCCGGTATCGTCCCTGCCGCACTGGTCGCAGAAAACACTGATGGGCCACCATTCACCCTGTATCTTGTGTTCCTCATCCCGGAATTTGTCGAGTATGGTTTTAAGCTCTTCCCGGCATTCAAGGGCCCGCCTGATGCCCCCGGCATATTTGGAAACCCGGTAGTTCTCCGCCTGATAGAGATATTCAGGCATTATGCCAACCAGGGGCAGCACGGTTTCAACATCCCTCTCGTGATGACGGGCATAACTCTCGTCCCGGCCCCAGGGATCGGGAACCATGGTAATGGGGAAACGGAGGTACTGCTCAAGCTCCTCCTGTTTGGGCATGTTTTGGGGAACCTTGCGGAACACATCATAATCATCCCAGGAATAAATGAAACGGACCTTCTTCCCCATATCCCGCAGGGCCCTCACCACAAGGTCAACAGAAATAATCTCCCTGAAATTGCCGATATGCACGGTCCCCGAAGGAGTGATGCCCGAAGCGCAGGTATACAGCTCCTTGCCGCCCTTTTCGCGTATAATCTTTTCCGCGGTTGTGTCCGCCCAGTGTTCGCTCGCCATAGGAGGCATTATACCAAAAAGGGGGGGCGCATTTCCATACTGCCAGCGGCAAACAGCCGCATCATCGTCGCGCCCCCGCCCAATGGAAGCATGCGAGCAGGTGCGAAGCATGTCCCGGCGCTAATGCGGCAAGGCGTAGGCCACATAAAATCCCCTGTATGCCATCGTGCCTCGAAGGGCCGCCCCTACGCGGGAGCCTTGCTTTGCAAGTCTCGCCCTACCCCCCAAATGAACACGGAAGAATTTTTAACCGCAAAGTCACAAGGAAGACCGCTACGCGGTCAATTAAAGGAGAAAAAGTTTAAGAGGAATAAGAAGGGGAATACTTGCCTTGGCCTGAGGGACTGTAGTAGGATTGAGTATGGCGGTTAAACAAACCACCGGGATTCCATCTGTAAGGAGCGGTTGGCTATGTTAGTGCTTAACGGGTTTTTTGACAGCCAGGACAGGTTCGTGTCCGACAACCCGGTTCCTATTCCTCACCATAAAAAGGTTACTATCACTATAGAAGAAGACAGCCTTGCCTTTATTCC
>JAISCK010000041.1 GCA_031265635.1 Spirochaetaceae bacterium | reverse complement strand
CTCTTAACGCAGTCGCTGAATCATGTACTGGATTCGAGTTTGAAGTTGAAACGATGGTATGTGAGGTTATCGGAATACAAGAAGGCGGGGCTGGTGAGGACGGGGTTACGGAGGCGGGTATTTGCTGAGCTGTATCAAATGCTGAAGAAACAGGAATACCATTACGGCCGGGACCCTGAAAGGCACGAGGCAAAGATGGAACAATACCGGAGGTTTTTGGGAAAAACTAAAAAAGAGAAAAATCTTGCTGAAATCGCTTGACTTTTCTCATAGACGACTTTGTGGTAAATCTTTTTCTTCGATTCGACTTTGCGGTGGATCCTTCTTCTTCGATCCGCTTTTTTACAGCCCAAAGCCGGGGAATTCAACAATCCACAAATAATTACCGCTCGGTTTACCGGTTTCCATGAAATTTTTGAATATTTCCAAAGCGTCATGCACGTTGTAACACATCAAATATTTGGGCTGACTGTCCCCGGTATATAAATCCTCTAAACCGCCGGCTTCTAAATACTGTGTATCTGAATTTTTAAATCCATAAACCTTCTTGTCCCTCCAAATACCTATGTCGCAGCATTTTTTGCCGAATTCAATTCTCATACGGGACTCATCATTGCCGTATGGTATATCCATATACAGTATTTCATCGGTTTCAAATCCTTTTTTAATGCAGTCCGGTATCGTGCCGTCCGTTTCTGAAAATACTGTTTTACCGCGATTTTTATACACAATTTCCGCGTTCATTTTATATATCAAGTAACGGGATTGTTTTGTCAAATTCGATGGCGGCACGGTTCAATTCCTCCGGGTTCATAGCATACTCCGCTAAATGCTTTCTGCGCCATTCGGTATAGTCAAAAGACTCCCTTAAAAGGGTAGATATGAATTGTTCGGTATCAAGGTCGCCCAGATGTTCCAAAAGGATATTGATTCCCTTTTCCATAATAGCAACAGTACTAGCCATCTTTGTACTCCTCATGGTAACGCAAGGGGCACCGGAATGTACCGGCTACCCCTTATACAGAAGCGGCGGCGATTTTTTCCCGGATCAGTTCGCCGATAATTTCCATCGTGGTTTTATGCTCGGCGGCGGCTTTTGTGATAAGGTATTGGGCGGACAGCGCGTCAACGGCAAACATACGGGTCTTTTGCCTGGCGAAAAGCCCCGGTTTTCCCCTGACGGGCATGACGGTATGCTCGGTGTAGTATTTGTCCAGAGCCTCCGCTTCTTCGTCAGTCATTTTGGCCATAATTGCAGTCCGTATATCATCTTCGCCTATGCCATGCTTAAAAGCGGACGGATTAAATTCGACGACAATTTCATCCATAATTTACCCATTTCTCTTTAACATGAATACATAGTATTCCCTTTTTGTCTTGAACATCAAGGCGCAACAGCGCCTTTTCACGCTAGTTTTTTGCCTTCTCCCCTGATACAATGCACACTATGGAATTGACCGGGGAATTTATTGAAGCGCTCACGATTGATGAGCGCGCGATTGTAGAGCGGGTTGCTGCACGGCTTGCCATCAAACAGGATCAGGTTCAGGCGGCGGCGGAACTTTTGGCCGGGGGGAGTACGGTTCCCTTTATTGCCCGGTACCGGAAGGAAAAAACCGGAAGTCTTGACGAGGTCCAGGTCAGGGATATAGAACACCTCCTGGCAAGCCTTAAGAATCTTGAAACGAGGCGCGTGGAAATCATACGGGGTATCCATGCCCAGGGAAAACTTACCGAAGCCCTTTACGGGAATATCACCGGGGCGGCTACGCTGACCGAGCTTGAGGATATTTACGCTCCCTATAAACGGAAGAAGAAGACCAGGGGCATGCTGGCCGCGGAAAAGGGCCTTGAGGGGCTTGCCGGGGCCATGAAGGAACTTGAAGAAGCGGCCCTTCTTGCCAGGGCGGCGGACTATATAACCGGGGCGGAGGACACGCCGCCTGAGCTTGTTGTCGCGTCGTCCGAAGACGCCCTGCAGGGGGCTATGGACATCATAGCCGAAGAGACCGCCCAGGATACCGGGAACCGTTCCGAGATAAAAGCCTTTTATATTTCCGACGGCGCTATACTGGTCAAGGGAAAGGGCGGCGATGAGGCAAAAAAAACTTCAACCTATCAAATGTACTGGGATTATAAAGAGGCCCTTTCCCAAATCAGGCCGCACCGTATCCTTGCCGTCAACCGGGGCGAACGGGAGGGCGCTCTGGAAGTAACCATTGATACGGATGAGGAAACGGCTGTCAGGATGCTCTGGAACAAATATGTCCTCCATAACGATTACCACAGAACGGCCATAGAAGACGGCCTCAAACGGCTCCTCTCTCCGGCTGTCATCAGGGAACTCAGGGGCGATCAGAGCGACAGCGCCGATGATCACGGCATTTCGGTATTCAGCGAAAACCTGAAAAACCTCCTTCTCCAGCGGCCCATCAAGGGAACCAGGGTATTGGGGATAGATCCGGGCATACGCACCGGAACCAAGTGCGCCTGCCTTGACGATACGGGAAAGCATCTGGGGAATTTTGTCATATACAACCACAAGCAGGAAGAGGCAAAAAAACTGCTTCTTGAGGCTGTCAGAAACTACCAGATAGAACTTATCGCCGTTGGAAACGGAACCGGGTCAAGGGAGGTGCAGGAGCTTGTCTCGCGGATGATAAGCGAAAACAATCTGGAAACGCTTTACACCGTAGTGGATGAGGACGGCGCTTCGGTATATTCCGCCAGCGACATAGCCAGGGAGGAATTTCCCGGCCTTGACCTTACCATACGGGGCGCTATTTCGATAGGCCGCCGTCTCCAGGACCCCCTTTCGGAACTGGTCAAAATCGACCCCAAGTCCATAGGCGTGGGCCTTTATCAGCATGATGTCAACCAGAGAAAACTGTCCGAAACCCTTGACGAGGTTGTCTCCTCGGTGGTGAACAAGGTAGGCGTCAACCTTAACACGGCAAGCGTTTCGCTTCTTAAATATGTGTCGGGCATCAACGCCTCCCTGGCAAGAAAAATCGTCGGGTACCGGGAAGAGAAGGGCCGGATTTCAAGCAGGGACGAACTTACTACTGTTCCGGGCATGGGGCCTAAAAGCTACGAACAGTGCGCGGGCTTTCTTAAAATACCGGAAAGCGGCGACCCCCTGGACAATACCTGGGTGCATCCTGAAAACTACGATGCCGCCCGGAAAATACAGGCGTATCTTACGCCGGGAAATACCGTTACCACAAGCGGCGGTCCGGCATTGGCCGGGGAACTCTTTGCCAGGCTCAGGGAGGAACACGGCATAGGCGATACAACTATCAGGGATATAGTGGAAGAACTTAAAAAACCAAACCGGGACCCCAGGGACGATTATCCCAGGCCCATACTCCAGAAGGGGATTGTCTCATTCGATGACTTAAGTGAAGGAATGACCATCACCGGCAAAATCAAAAACGTGGTTGATTTTGGCGCTTTTGTCGATCTTGGCATAAAGGAAACCGCCCTGGTCCATATCTCGGAATTAAGCGACCAGTATG
The DNA here is from genome assembly GCA_031265635.1 of Spirochaetaceae bacterium. Classification (GTDB taxonomy): domain Bacteria; phylum Spirochaetota; class Spirochaetia; order Treponematales; family Breznakiellaceae; genus JAIRTD01. Next base: position 2,769 of record JAISCK010000041.1, on the reverse strand, counting down.
TTAAGGACCCCATGGACCTGATCAAGGTAGGCGATGTGTGCGAATTCCGCATCATTGCCCTGGACAGGGACCGGAAGCGTATCAGCCTTTCGCGGAAAAAGGAGCCGTCCGCTCCGGCAAAGGACAGGCAGGGCCCCGCTCCTGAAAAACGCCGCCCTGTCCCGGCCGCCTCCGGCAAAGAGTCCCGTGGACCGCGCCCCGCGCCCGGCAAAGCGTTCCGTCCCGGAGGGCCGCGCCCCGGTCCGGCCCTCCCTCCCGGCAAAGCGCCGCAGGCCGGTAAAACGCAAACAGACGACGGAACCATGTACAATCCCTTTGCCGACGCCTTCAGAAAAATGAAAGAACGCAATGGACAGGCTTGAGGCGGGTCTTTCCGCCCTGGAGCGTTCAGACGCGACTATCGGCGAGGCCCTCAAGGGCCGCCGGGAAACGGTTCTCACGCAGCTTGCTTCATATATACAGGAAATTGAATTTTTTAACGGCGCTTACGGTCTTGTAGGCGCCCATACCAGGGAAGAGCTTGTGATACGGCACATCCTTGATTCCCTTGCCCCCCTGGGCATCATACGCCGTTTAATAGAAGAAACCCCGTCCCCCACGCTGGCCGATCTTGGCTCAGGCGCGGGGCTTCCCGGCATACCCCTGGCCATAGCCCTGCCGGACATACAAATCACGCTTATTGAACGCATGGGAAAACGGGCGGGTTTTTTGCGAAATACCCTGGCGATTTTGGGCCTCAAAAACGCCGGCCTTGAAGAAGGCGAAACGGAAAAGGCCGCGCCCGGACGTTTCGGCCTTGTTACTTCCCGCGCCTACAGGCCCCTTACGGACAGCGTCCTTAAAACCATGCTGCGCCTCCTTGCAGGCGGAGGTATAATCACCGCCTACAAGGGAAAAAGAGAAAAGATTGAAGAAGAAGAAAGCGCGGCCGGGCAGCAGCCCTGGGAGATATTTCCCTGCCCTGTTCCCTTTCTTGATGAAGAGCGGCATTTTGTGGTAATACGGGATAAGCGTATATGACCGCAATCCTTGCCAGGGCCAAAAAAAGAATCCCCGTCATGCTGCTTCTCGCCATCCTGAGCGGGCTCCTCTTTTGCACGGCTTCAGGCGCGGACCAGACCCCCCAGGCAGCGGCGGAACAGGCAGCGGCGGGTCAGACCCCGGCGGAACAGGCGGACAGCGGCGCGGATCCTGCCGCTGCGGATAGCGGGGAGGGACAGAGCATCGCCGCTGACCCGGCTGATGATTCACTGTGGGAACTGCCCGTATTTATGGTGCTGCAGGAGCATCCCCGGCCGGGGGAACCTGTCACGGTAATCTATGTTCCCGCAGACGACCATGACGATACTGATTTCAGGGCCGTGCTTACCCGCTCAGGCGAGCGCCCCATCAGCAGGGGCGTTTTCTTTGAGTACTTTAAGACTCCGGGGGGCCGCCCCGTATCGGTGGCGCTGCTTACCGTCCCTTCCACCCTGAGTCCCGGCGAGGCCCTGGTCAATGCCGAAGGAAAGACGGGCATAGAAGGAAGCCGGAACATTACCGTTGAACCCAGGGACTTTGTGTCGGAGACCATTCCCTTAAACGAATCCAATACCGCCATCAGAACCGTACCTGACCCCCAAAAAACCAGGGAGGCCGAGCTGCTCTGGTCTATTATCGCCCGTACAGGCGCTGATATTTATACCGAAGAACCTTTCAGCGCCCCGGTGAGCAGCACAAGGCGCACCAGTTTTTTCGGCGACCGCAGGATTTACGCGTACAGCGACGGCAGATCGGAAAGCTCGGTTCACGCGGGTATAGATTACGGAGTCCCCACAGGAACGGATGTCCTTGCCTGCGCTCCGGGAAAGACGGTCCTCGCCGCGTTCCGCATCGTTACCGGAAATACGGTCATCATCGAACACCTCCCCGGCGTGTATTCCCTGTACTACCACATGGACAGCCTCGCTGTGGAAGAAGGAAACCTGACGGAGCGGGGGACTCTCCTGGGAACATCAGGCTCCACCGGCCTTGCCACAGGCCCCCATCTTCATTGGGAAATACGGGTAAGCGGGGAAAATACCGACCCGGATACGATGATGCTCCGCCCCCTGCTTGACAAAGACCTTATCTTGAGTAAAATTAACAGTAAAGTGCGGGCCGTTGACTCTCAGTAGGCCCGGAATTCTTACCGGACGGAAGGGAGGTGATTTGTTTGGCCCATATCATCGTAGATGACAGCGAGATGCTGGAGAAGGCCATTAAACGTTTCAAGCGGATGGTGGAAAAAGAAGGCATCATCCGGGAATATAAAAAACGGGAATATTACGAAAAACCATCTACCATACTAAATCGTAAAAAGAAAGCCATACGCCGGAAACTGCTTAAAAAGTCCCGGAAAGGCAAGGCGGATTATTAAAATATGGCGCTTTCCGGCCATTAAATTCCAAACAAATTGAATTTTTTTATGAAAATCATGAGGAGCGGGTCAAAAAAGTACCGGTATTTGCCGGGAAGCTCCTCATTGTTTTGCTTTCTGGCCATTTTCTTTGTTTTTTCCTGCGCCTCGGACAGGCCGATCAGGCCCGCCCGGACCGGACCTGTTGAAAGCGGAACAGCGGAGCGCCCGGCCGTAACGCGGGCGGACCCTTCGATACTCAAGGCTGCCGCGGCCAGCGCCCCGTCTCCTGAAGAAGCCCTGGTGGAATGGCGCTTTATCGCGCCGGGCGTTGAGTACGGGAAAGGCAAAATCAGGCGGCCCAGGCTTGAATACCATGCCCTTAAAATAGA
>JAISCK010000222.1 GCA_031265635.1 Spirochaetaceae bacterium | reverse complement strand
CCATGGAAGACGTGGCCGGTTATTTTTCGGTTCCCCAGGTCAACATTGTTTCCAAAGAAATTATTTACAAAGGACCCATACACGAGACCCCTCTTGAAAGTCCCGAAATTATTGACGCCAGAACCTTAAGTTCCCTGATAAACGCCGATTTTGCCGAAGCCGGTTTTGCCGGGGGCGGCGTTGATACCGGCGCGGTGATTATCACCGGAGAGTCCGCGCGTAAGGAGAACGCCCGTTCCGTACTGGAGCAGGTGAGCGGCCTGGCCGGGGATTTTGTGGTTTCCACAGCGGGGCCGGATCTTGAGGCCATTATCGCAGGTCAGGGGAGCGGCGCCGCGGCGTGGTCGCACAAGAACAACAGCCGCGCTGTCAATCTCGACATAGGCGGCGGTACGACCAATATCGCGGTTTTTGAAAACGGCGAGGCGGTATCTTCGGGTTCTCTGGATATAGGAGGGCGGCAGGTGCGTATCGCGGACGGAAAGATACGGTCTCTGTCTCCCGCTGCCCTTGCTGTCGCGGAATGGAAGGGCTTGGGTCTTGAGGCCGGGGATGACGCCGGTACAGGGACCCTTGGACGACTCTGCGAGGCTATGGCGGAAATTCTCGACATGGCAATGGGACTTAAAAAACGGGAACCTGTTTTTGAAACCCTTCGCACTCCGGGTTCCGCATATTTTGAAATTCCCCCCAGGCCCGGCGCTGTCTTTATTTCAGGCGGTGTTGCCGACGCGGTATATGAAGCGCCCGGCGACCCTTTTGCCTACGGCGACATAGGGCCGCTTTTGGGAAAGGCACTCAGGCAGAGCGCCCTCTGCACCGCTCTCCGCCTCCTCCGGGGCAGCGAAACCATCAGGGCGACGGTGGTGGGCGCGGGAAGCTGCACGGTAAGCCTTTCGGGCAGCACCATTTTTTACCGGGGCGCTGTATTCCCCAGGAAGAATGTACCGGTACTGCGTCTCCGCCCCGCCGAGGAAGCGGCCTGTTACAGGGGCGAGGACGGCCCCCTCTCAGAAAAGGCGGCCTGGTTTCTTTCCCAGCATGACAGCGACGATCTGGCCGTCTCCTTTGCCGGAATGAAGAACCCCGGTTACAGCGAACTCACTGCCGCGTCAGGCGTGTTTTCCCGCTGGGCCTCTTCCCTTAAACCCTCTTCACCCCTTATTATTGTTACCGAAAGGGATATGGCAAAGGCTCTGGGCCAGATGATTGCCGCAAGGCTTTCTGGAGAGCGGCCCCTGGCCGTGCTGGATTCCATACGGACTGGCGAACACAGTTACATTGATCTGGGCCGGCCTGTCATGGGCGGTGTTACGGTTCCCGTGGTAATCAAAACGCTGATTTTCGGGTAGGCTATGTATCAGGTAAAGCTGCTTGGCGGGAGTTTCAGTTTTAAGGATGTCAAGGAAGTTCTGGCAAAGGCCAATGAGGAGAAATCCGGCGACATACTTGCCGGAATCGCCGCTGAAAGCGCCCTTGAACGGGTAGCCGCCAAACAGGCCCTTGTCGAAATGCCCCTCCATGAACTCAGGGAAAATCCCGTTGTTCCCTATGAGGAAGATGAGGTTACGCGGCTCAACCAGGACGGCCTCAACGAAACAAGCTACAACGCCATTAAGGACTGGACCGTGGCCCGGCTCAGGGAATGGCTGTTAAGCGAAACGACCTGTGTCGAAGACATACGCCGGGTTTCCCGCGCGCTGTCGGCGGAAATGATAGCGGCGGTAACCAAACTCATGACCAACCTGGACCTTGTGTACGCCGCGTCGCGCATCAGGGTTCCCGCCCACTGCAATACCACCATAGGGCTCCGGGGCCGCCTGGCTACCAGGCTCCAGCCCAATCACACTACCGATGATGTTGAAGGAGTTACCGCTTCGGTCTTTGAGGGTTTAAGCTACGGCTGCGGCGACGCCCTCATAGGTCTTAACCCGGTAAACGATACGGCAGCCGGCGTTACCGGAATACTCCAGCGCTTTGACGAAATAAAACGGCGTTTTGAGATTCCCACCCAGATCTGCGTTCTGGGCCATATTACCACCCAGATTGAAGCGGTCAAAAAGGGCGCGCCCTGCGACATTATTTTTCAATCTATAGCGGGAAGCCAGAAGGGCAACGCCGCCTTCGGTTTCGGTTCCGACCATATACGGGAGGCAGCTTCCCTTCTTGCCCGGCAGGGAAGCGGAACCGGCCCCAATGTACTTTACTTTGAAACCGGCCAGGGTTCTGAACTTTCAAGCGAATCTCATTACGGCGCGGACCAGCTAACCATGGAGGCCCGCTGTTATGCCTTTGCCAGGGTCTTTGAGCCCTTCATGGTGAATACCGTAGTGGGCTTTATAGGTCCCGAATATCTCTACGACGGCAGGCAGGTAATACGGGCGGGGCTTGAGGATCATTTTATGGGCAAGCTCTCCGGCCTCCCCATGGGCTGCGACTGCTGTTATACTAACCACATGATGGCCGAACAGAATGATCTTGAAAATCTTTCCATGCTGCTGGGCCAGGCCGGTGTCAA
>JAISCK010000218.1 GCA_031265635.1 Spirochaetaceae bacterium | reverse complement strand
CGCTATTTCAAAATGCCCCCTTTGGACGCGACAGACTGGGCTGCCCTGGGGTTTAAGGAAAAAGTTGCCCGCAAAACGAGGCTTCCGGCTCCCGGCGGGATACCGGCGGTGGTCCTGGTGTATCCGGGCGGCCCCCACATGCTGACGGCCTACCTGGGGCCGATGGAGGGGACAGAGGACCTGCATCCGGCAAGCGCCTACGGCTACGCGATCTATATCGGCATCATGCCCCCCGGCGGCGCTACGCTGGAAGAGGCCGCCTCTGAGAAGCACTACCTGATGAAGCCCCCCAAAGACGGCAAGGGCCTTTTACACTACCGTTTTACCCGCCGGCGCAAGGAGCGCCTTGTCTTTGACGCCGGGGATGCAGGCAAGACGGTCTATGTCTGCTGCCGCTACGAGAACGGGAAAGGGGAAGCGGGGTTCTGGGGGCCGGTCGCGTCCGCGGTTATTCCCTGACTTGGAACAGGCTCTTGCCTAATCCTTCCAGGGGAAGATAAAATTTTTAAGCGACCTGGTTCCGGTCTTTTCCCGTTCTTCAATGAGCAGGGCGTCCCAGGGGATTTTACGGTCCTGCCCCGGATGTTCTTCCATCCAGTCGTATTTAAGGAGCCTGAGTCTCAGGGCTTCGTCGTGGAGGAGGAGCAGGCCCGCGGGTCCGGGGAAAAGGAGGAGCAGCACAAGGGAAAGGCAGCTCAGGAGAAAGCCCGAAATGAACACCGCGACGGAAAAACCGGGGTTGTCAAGAAAAATAAGAAAACATTTTTTGAGGATTTTAAGGGGCTGCCGGCCCAGCCGGTTGCGGACCGGAAAATAAAATTGCAGGGCCAGAAGCATCACTACCAGGGTCCAGAAGATAAGCGCCGCGGGAACGACGCCTAGTTTTGAATCCATGGTCAGGTAAAAGGGTATGCCGTATAATCCCGAAAGAACCAGGAGCAGGGCGAGGCAGCCGGGGATTATGCCGTCAACGGCAGCGCTTTTAAGGGCCGCGGCAAAGTCCCCAAAGCCGAAGTTCCCGTAATCAGAGACTGCCTTGAGGGACCAGGAGGCCGCGGAGAGATAGGCGAAGCACCAGATGACGCCCGAAACAAGGGCGGCCCAGAAAAGGACGGGGACGCTTTCAAACAGAAAGGGAAGAACCAGGGGCCAGGCAAGGGAGAGCATAAAGCCTATATTGACAAGGGCGGCCTTAAAAAGATTGTCCCACAGATCAAAAAACGTTTTTTTAAGCATAAAACCAAACACAGACGTCCCCTTACACGCGAAAACCGGCTCCCGGCAGGGCTACTGTAGCAGCTTATTCACTTTTTTACCATACAGCGCTTCCACGCGGAAAAATGCCGGGGATATTGGACATAAACGGTCGTTTTTGGGATGGTATTTTTATGATAAAGCCAAGTATGTACATTGCCAACTGGCCTGATATGGAATATCCGAATTTCATTGCCTGGCTTGAGGATATTGAGAGCAAATTTGCCGGGAACAGGGCCATACTGTACCGGACCGGAAAGCAGATTGATTTTTCCGTCATCACCTATGCCGAATACGCCGCCGAGTGCCGGCGCGTCGCGCGGGGGCTTCTGGCCCTGGGGCTTTCCAGGGGGGACAGAGTCGCCCTCTGGGCGGAAAACCGGCCCGAGTGGATGATCGCGTGGATGGGTACGGTGATCGCGGGGCTGGTTATTGTGCCCATAGACGCCATGAGTTCCGAGGCGGAGTGCGCCAATATTCTCAAGATGGCCGCCCCAAGGGTTTTCTTCTGTTCCCAGAGGAACAGGGAATTTGCCCAGTCCCTTGAGGCAAAGGGCATTCATATTGAACGATTGGTGTATGTAAGCGATGAGGGGCCCGACAGTGTCAAGGAGTTCGGGCGGGACGCCGGAAACGTAAAACTTCCCGCCGCGGGGGATATTGCCGGTGATGACCCTGTTTCGATTATTTTTACCTCAGGAACCACAGGGCTTTCCAAGGGTGTCGCCCTCAAACACCGGGGCATCATCGCCAACTCCAACGGCGCCATACGTTCCCTCCAGCCCAATATCCGGGATGTTTTTATCAATGTACTTCCCCTGCACCACACCTATCCCACAACCTGTACCTTTATTTCGCCCCTTTCGGTAGGTATTCCCGTGATCATCATCGAAAGGCTTGTGGGTAAGGTCGTGCTGGACGATATACGCAGGGGCCGGGTTACGTTTCTTATCGCCGTCCCCCTGCTCTTTGACAAGGTAAAGGCCGGTATAGAACAGGGCATGCGGGAGCTTTCCGCTCCGGCCAGGGGGCTTGTAAACTGCCTCCGCCGCCTTACCCTGTTTTTTAACCGTCTGGGTTTTACCGCTTTTGGCAGGTTCGCCCTGTACGCGGTGCGGAAAAAGATAGGCATAGAAACCGTGCGCATCATGGTGGCGGGGGGCGGCCCCTTAAACCCCAAAACAGCCGACTTTTTTGATTCCCTGGGCTTCTGTCTGGTAAACGGCTACGGCCTCAGCGAAAACAGCCCCCTGGTCAGCGTCAATGTCCCGAAATACAAAAACAACCTTTCGGTGGGCCTTCCTGTTACATATACCGAGGTCAAAATACTTGACGGGAACGAAGATGGCACCGGCGAAATCGCCGTCAGAACTCCTTCTCTGATGCTGGGCTACTACAACAATCCTGAGGCGACCAGGGAAACCTTTACCGAAGACGGCTTCCTCCGTACCGGCGATCTCGGCCATGTGGACAAAAAAGGATTTATCTTTATCAGCGGCCGCAAGAAAAGCCTCATCGTAAGTTCAGGCGGCAAAAATATTTACCCTGAAGAAATCGAAGCCTGCTTTGAAGGTTCCCGCGCCGTGGGAGAAATTCTTGTGATGGGCCGCAGGGGGGAGTCAGGCGGGGAGCTTGTTTTTGCCGCGATTTATCCCAACTGGGAAGCCCTTAAAGCCGATTATCCGGACAGGGCGCTTGAGCCTGAATTTGTCCACGGCCTTATCAAGAAGGAAGTAGAAGCGAAAAACCGCGGCCTTGTGGGTTACAAGAAAATTTCAGGATTCGAGATAATGGCCGCGCCCTTTGAAAAAAACGCCCAGGAAAAGATAAAGCGCTACCTGTATAAGACATAGGACTTGTTTGGAAACCAACCGAGTTGTCTCACAAGTCCGGCGCCTGTCCGCAGGTTTCCGGCTCCCAAGGAGTCTTTATGAGAAGAAACATCGTGCATCCCGGAGCCGGAAAGCTCAAGTATGAAATCAGGGAAATTGTCGCCTTTGCCAGGGAAATTTCGGACCGGTGGAATATTCCCATACAGTGGGAAAACATTGGCGATCCGGTGCGGAAAGGCGAGCCCGTAGCCCAGTGGATCAAGGATATAGTCAGGGATAAGGTTCTGGAAGATCTTTCCTACGCCTATTCCGAAACCGAGGGCGCTGTGGAGGCCAGGGAATTTATCGCCGCCAGGGCGAACAGCCGGGAAAAAATCAGCGGCGAATATGAAGAAGGAAGCGGGCGCCCTCCAAAGGCCCAGCCGGGGGACAGAGGAGAGCCGGCCCGCATCGGCGCGGCGGACGTGCTTTTTTTTAACGGCCTCGGCGACGCTGTCGCCAAAGTCTTCGGCTTTTTGCGCCGCGAAGCCAGGGTACTCGGCCCCTCTCCCGCCTATTCAACCCTTTCCTCAGCGGAAGCTGCCCATTCAGGGTATGAGCATCTTACCTACCGGCTTGATCCGGGCAGGAACTGGATGCCCGATATGAATGATGTGGAACTCAAGGTCAGGTACAATGATTCCATAGCCGGTATACTTCTTATCAATCCCGACAATCCTACCGGCGCGGTATACCCCGTGGAGGTGCTGCGCGAATTTGTCCGCATTGCGAAGACCTACGGGCTCTTTATCATTTGTGATGAAACCTACGCCAATATAGTCTACGGCGGGGCGAAAACCGCCGCCCTTTCCCAGGTAACAGGCGATGTGCCCGGCCTGGCCCTGCGTTCACTTTCCAAGGAGATTCCCTGGCCCGGCGCCCGCTGCGGCTGGGTAGAGGTATACAACCGCAAGGCCGACCGCCGCTTTGACGCCTATGTACGGAGCCTCGTGGATTCCAAGCGCCTTGAGGTCTGTTCCACGACGCTTCCCCAGCTTTGCATAGCCCCCATCATGGGCGATTCCCGGTATCCGGCCCATCTTGCGCGGCGGGCCCAAATGTTCAATCTGAGGGCCTGTGAGGCCCATAAAGCCTTTGAGGGCATACCGGGCGTAACGCTCATCAAGCCCAGGGGCGCCCTTTACGCCACGGCTATTTTTGACCGGGAAACATTGGAGAGTTCCGCGGAACGTTCCCTTCCGGTAAAAGATCCCGCCCTTGCCGAATTCATACAAACGAGAACCGCCGAAGTCGCCCCTGACAAGCGTTTTGTGTACTGGCTTTTGGCTTCGACAGGCATCTGCGTGGTTCCCCTTTCGGGTTTTGCCAGCGAACTCCCCGGCTTCCGCTTCACCCTTCTTGAATACAATGATGAAAAAAGACAGGATATATTCAAAACCCTGGGGGACGCGGCGCGGGCCTACCTTGAAAGTTAGGGCCCGCCTATGCCCAGGCAGGCGGCAACGGCCCTTTCCCTGCCGGGGAGACCTGAGTGCATGGGGACGTTTACCGTCCTGACCCGGTTATCGCTGAAACTAAGGGCCAGGGCGCTTGAGCCTCCGCCGTCAAAATTGAGACCTTCCGCCGCGCCCAGGGCTTTTAATATGAGGCCGGTTTCGGCCTCGGTTGCCCCGGCGCTGCGCAGCCTTCTGCCGTCGATGACAAGAAGGTAGAGGACGCGGCCGTCCGCCGAGAGGCCCGCGGCGCTTCGGGGATGCCGCGGCCCCTGCTTTCCCTGCCCGGCGGGGCTTTCCTGTCCGGCAACGCGAATCCGTCCGGGCAGTACGCCGTTTTCGAGAATACTGCGAAAACCCCCTACGGCGGCGTATATATCTCCGGGTTCTCCCAGGTTCCCCTGGTTTACTATGGCGGCCCTGCCCGACGTGTAAAAAACCAGGGCGTCGTATTCGGGACGGGGAAGGGAAAAGAGCTTTCCCCCGGCTATGACTATGCCCACTATGGTCCTTTCTTCCCCTTCCCTCGCGGATACGGGATCGAAAGGAACGGTGTTGATTCCCGCGATGAGGCCGTAGTCCCTGACAAAGGAACTGACCCTGGTAGAAGGCATGGTTCCCGGGGGCGCGGCTTTTGGGACATTAAGCACTATGGAAAGGCCGTTTTGGTCCAGGTCTATTTTAAGGGCATGGTATTCAAGCCTGGGCCGCCTGATTTTGCCTTTCCCGTACTCAACGCCCGGCGCGATAAAGCGCCATTCCACCAGGGCTTCTTCAGGAGACGGGGCGCTGGC
>JAISCK010000151.1 GCA_031265635.1 Spirochaetaceae bacterium | reverse complement strand
TCCGACAACATAAGCCTCGGCCTTTCCATGAGCGAAGCCGAAATAGAAGCGGCGGCAAAAGCCGTGCATGCCCACGAGTTTATCAGCGCCCTTCCCGAAGGCTACCATACCAGGCTTTCGGAAGGCGCGGCCAATATATCGTCAGGCCAGAGACAGCTCATCAGCTTTGCCCGTGTCATAGCGCATAACCCGTCCATAGTAATCCTTGACGAAGCCACAAGCAGCATAGACACCGAGACCGAACACCTCATACAGCTCGGCATGAAGCGCCTTCTGTCGGGGAGGACCTCCCTTGTCATAGCCCACAGGCTTTCCACCATACGGGACGCCGACCGCATCCTCGTGCTTTCCGGCGGCCGCCTTGTGGAAGAAGGAACGCACGACGAACTCATCGAGCGCAAGGGCCTTTACGAAAGCCTGTACCGCCTGCAGTATGAAAAGACAGGCCCCTCCGCATACGCTACTTGATAAGTATGAACTCGACCCGGCGGTTCTTCCACCAGTTGTCGCGGTCTTCCCAGCGCACCACCGGTCTTGTGCCGCCCTTGCCCACATAGGTGAGGCGGTTCCGGGTTACGCCGAAACCGGTAAGGCGGTCAACGATGGCCCTTGCCCTGGCTTCGCTCAGGGGCTGGAGTTCGTTCTGTTCCTCCGCCGTGGTCCTGCTTACCGGGTTTGCGTGGCCTTCGACAGTAACCCGGTAGTCCTGGAACTTGTTGAGTATTTCCGCGATGCGCCGTAAGACCCTTAGGTTGTTGGCCGTTACATCAGGGGCAAGGTTTTCAAAGTCGGCGGCGTTCTCCCTGAATATGATTGACGGAACCTGTATGCGCAGGAGATCGCCGTCCCTGATGACCAGGACATCAACGCCTATGACCGCGTCAATCTCGCTGGAGTTGCCCAGCGTGTCGCTTGCCCTGAACTTGACAGGATAGTCGGTGGCTGCCTGTACCAGTTCGCCCCTGCCGCTCCGTCCGTCCCATACGATGCGGCTGGCCGGAGCCCCCCTGCCTTCGAGGCGGTAGAAAAGATTGAAGGGCGCCACAGGCTCCCGTATTTCCAGCGACCAGGCGGCGATTGGCGAAAGGTCCTCGGCGGTGAGGGAAATATAAAGATCATCGTCAACGCCGTCATTGTCGGGGCTGAAATATTCGGGCCTGGAACTGAATCCCAGCCTGGGTCCCGACACGTCAACGGTTATGGGGCCCGCGCTGAGGCTGACCAGATCGCCTTTTTCGTAATTTACGGTAAGTTCGGCGTTGTACCGTCCCTCAATCACCGTGCCGCCTTCTTCCCTTCCGTCCCAGACAAGGGTTTCAGGAGGAGCGCCCGTCTGAGCGGCGGAGCCTGAGGCTCTTCCCGCGGGACTTCCCGGCTGACTTGCCTGAGCGGCGGGGAAGCGGCGGCGTACCGTACCCGCTTCATCTTTTATTTCCACCTTCCAGTCCGTTATGCCGTCCCTTGGGTTCAATATAACGGAGAAACGCGCCTGGCTGTTCCTGGCGTCCTGTGGGGCATCCTTGGGCGCTATGGCCTGGGGTGAGACGGTAAAGAAGGCCCTGGGAGTCCGGGAATCCACCACGATATTGCTGATGGTTTCCTGGGCCCTGTTGCCCGCTTCGTCTTCCGAGCGGAGTACAAAACGGTAGTTTCCATCAGGCGCAATGTTGCCCGCCCTGTCGGCGCCGTTCCATTCCAGGGCCGGCGCGCTTCCCTTCCAGGTCCATGACCGCACTTCGTTCCCCTGGGCGTCAACTATGGAAGCCTGCCATTCATCATCGCCCTGGCTGGCTACCGTGACGGGCAGGGTATCTTTTCTGCCGTCGCCGTTGGGGGAGAAGAGGGTATAGCCCGAGGAAAGACGGGCGAGAGGCGCCTGGGTGTCCAGGGTAAAGGGCTGGGAAAAGGCGGAAGGCTGGTTGCCCATGGCGTAGATAACCTGTATACGGGCGCTGTAAAGCCCGTCCCTGGCCGGGGTTCCGGCGTTGTCCCTGCCGTTCCAGCTTATGGCGGCGGGTACGCTGCCCCTTCCTTCAAAGGTCCGTATGACAGCGCCGGCACTGTCGAGTATGTCTACCGTATAGGAACTTATACCCTCCCTCACCTGGAGCTGGGGCAGTATGCTGATGGTATCCTTGACGCCGTCTCCGTTAGGCGAAAAAGCCCTGCTGTCGGCGCTTATCATCACCGGCGTATCGGCGGTGCTGAGGCTGAAACGCAGAACATTGGAAGATCCCGCGTTGCCCGCTTCGTCTACGGCGCTGAGGCGGTATTCATAATTGCCGTCAGGGGCCGGACGCCCCGAATCATCCCGTCCGTCCCATTCAACACGGGACGCGGGGAGTCCGGTAAAGCGGAAGGACCTTACAACAGCCTGGGTGCCGCGCACTTCCCCTGTCCAGAGAGTTTCGTTTGAACCTTCCTGGCTGATGATCATCGTATCCTGGTTGCCGTCATTGTTGGGAGAGAAAGCGTTGTACCCGGCCTGTATACCGGCGGAAGGAGCGGTGAGGTCCAGGGTAAAGCCGGGAGACTGGGCCCTTGAGACATAGCCGTTGCGGTACGTTACCGCGAGGGCGGCCTGATAGGTCCCCTCTTCAAGCGCCGCGCCAAAATCGTTTTTGCCGTCAAAGTCCACGTTCCGGGGAACGGTATCCGCGCCCTGTATGCCGCGCACGGTTCCGCCTGAGGCGTCTTTTATTTCCACAAGCCACTGGACTACGCCGTCGCTTACCGGGACCGACGGATTGAGGGTAAGGATATCCTTTACCCCGTCTCCGTTAGGCGAAAAGAAACTGCCGGCGATGAAGAGGTTTACCTCGGGCTGTATGGTGCTGACTATGATATTCTCCATACCCGCGTCGGAAGTGTTTTGCGCCCTGTCGGTGGCGCTGATACGGTAGGAGTAGACTCCGTCGGGAACAAAGTCCCCCTTGTCATCCGTTCCGTCCCATACCAGGTCTCCGGGCGCGCCGTTGCGTATATCAAAGCTCTTTACCTTGCCGCCCGACGTGTCGTAAATGCCGATGTCCCAGAGTTCTTCTTCCGAACCCGTCTGGCTTATGCGCAGCACATCCTTGTTGCCGTCGCCGTCAGGGGAGAATATTCTGTCCTGGCCGGAAAGGCGTTCCAGTTCAATCTCAGGATCAACCGTATCAATGTATACTTCATAGCTTCCTGTAGAGGCCCTGTTGCCGTTATCGTCGGACGCGCTGATGACAAAGAAATAGCGTCCGTCAGGGGCGAGGCTGCCTGATTCGAGTATGCCGTCCCACCGCAGGGTTTCGGGAATATCCACCCCCGATTTGACATCGGCAAGACGGGAAATGATATTCCGCACCTTGCCCTGGGTTTCGGGCCGCCGTTCCTTGTTCCGGTAGACCCTGACGGTCTCTCCCGCTTCATTCTGAATCTCAAAGGCCCATTCCATCACATAACGCTGATCGGTAATGCTTACGGGAAATTCCAGATCATCGGCAAGGCCGTCATTGTTGGGGGAAATCCACTGCGTCTCCGGATAGCGCGCCATGATGACCGGGGCTTTGTTGTCGGGAACGCCCACCGTCAGGCTTACCCCGCCGCTTATGCCCCAGATATCGGCGGGCAGGGGTTTGGCGCCCATGCGCACAGACATTTCGCCGCTTGAGGGCGCGTCGTCGGGCAGGGTTCTCCCGGTATTTTCCAGAGTGAATTTGAGAAAGAGCCCTATGGAAGGCATGAGCGGTGGGGCCGTATCTTCTATCAATTCCCGGACATTAAAATCCAGGGAACTTGAAATGACAATGAGTCCGGCTATGGCAAGCTCAAGGCCGGTCTTGGCGCTCATCGTGGTGCAGCCGGGAAAACCCAGGTCCACCGCTCCCTTGAGCCTGAGCGGGTCGCTTTTGCCGTTTTTGCCGGCAATGGTCAGGAGGTCCAGGGCAATGCCCGTTACCGGCGTAAAGGCCGGGGCGGGGTAACTCTTGCCGAAATTTTTAAGGGCCAGGGCCCAGGTAACATTGTTGAAACGCCATATCCTGCCCAGGTTGTACCTGAAACCCAGGTCCAGGGCAAGGCTCCAGTCATCGCCAAACCCAAAGTTAAGACCCGCGCCGGCGCTCATGCCCGGATAGAGTTCTTTGGCCACATTGAAATTGCCGCCAAAGGTGGTTCCTACGTCGAAGCTGTCAAAGGGACTGGTCAGAAAACGCAGGGAGGCGCCGAATACGGCGTATTTTGTGGGCAGCAGCGCGCCCGCGGCCACGGCATGGCCGAAGCCGCCCTCGTCTCCGGCTCCGCTGAGGCCCATATACGCGGCGTCAAAATTGATGAGCTGCGCGCCGCCGCCGGCCGCCGGGTTAAAGGCGCTCGCCGTGGCCGCGCCCTGGGAAGTGGTAAAAATACCGGGACCCGCGAAAAGGGGCGCGTAAAGTTCGGCCAGGGCGTCAACCCCTATGGGCTGATCGGCAAAACCGGACAGAATACTTCCTAAAAACAGGCATAACGCCGCGGCGTTTTTTTTAAAAGTCATGGGCCCTCCCATATAATCAAAACATCTTTAATAATAACCATAAGATGAAAGAAAGTTAAGCCTTCGCGGAACTTTTCCGCCAAACGCCGGGCCGGCTAGTTCCGGCGGTTTTGGTAGCAGGAAGCGGCGTATTCCGCCGCGCTCGCTACATCGGGGGCGTAGAAGTCGGCGCCTATGCTGCGGCAGAAACCCTCGGTAATGGGAGCTCCTGAAAGTATGATTTTTACTTTTTTTCTTAAGCCCCTGGTTATCGCTCCCTGCACCAGATTTTTCACCGGAACGGGATTAAGGGTCCGCGTGGTGTTGATGCAGATGACGCCCGCCTTTTCCTGGACGGCCTTCTCAAGAAAAAGAGCGTGGGATACGCCGGTTCCCAGGTCAAAAACCCGCAGACCCAGGCAGCGCATCATGATGGCAAGAAGATTTTTGTGGATGTCTTCATACTCGCCTTCTACCGTTCCGAGTATGACAGACCCGAGGGTCCGGGAATAAGACGTATCTATGGCGGCCTGTATGTTCCGTATGCCCCGGTTAAGGGCCCTGGCCGCCATGCGTATTTCAGGAATAAGCATTTCCCTGTTCCTGTACATGACTTCCGCCGATTCTATACCGGCGATAAGTCCCTGTCTGACTATGGCTTCCGCGCTGTAGTTTTCTTTAAGCGCGCGGTTTACCAAAACCGAAGTCGCCGCGGCGTCTCCTGATACAAGCTGTTCTGAAATTTGAGCCAGGTTCATAGCATACCTCCTGTAGTGTTCCGCTCTTTTCCAAACAGACCGCGGTAATGCTCGGAAAAATTCTCTTCTGAAATTTCCGAGATGGTCCCGCCTCCCTGTTCCCTGAACTTTCCCGGACTTACGCCGGTAAAACTTTTAAAAATTTTTGAAAACCAGCTTTGATCCTCAAAGCCGCAGGCCCCGGCAATGTCGCTGATGGCCATTTTTGTGCCTATAAGGAGGCGGCTTGCCTCTTCCACCCTGAGCCGGTTGAGGTAGCTTGACAGGTTCTCCCCCATTTCATTTTTGAATACCGTGCTGAAATAGGGCGCCGAAAGGCCCGATACCCCGGCGATTTCCTGCAGGCTGATTTTACGGGTGTAGTTTTCCCAGATGAACCATTCGGCTTTTTGCAGGGCCGACGCGTGGCGTATTCCCTGGAACGAAAAAATCTGCCCGGTCATGCGTTCAAGAATGGTATGCAGCACATCGGTCAATTCTTCTATGCTCTGGGTTTCCTGTATGCGCGTAAGGTACTGGTTGTTTACCTCAAGGATATTTTCTTCGGCGTTGCCGGGGCTGACCGCCGCCCGCGAAAGAAGCACCACGAGTTCTATGGCCCGGTACTGTATGGATTTGAACTGGTCGGGATTGGTAAAAATCAATACGCTCAGAAGCTCGCTGAGTATTTTCCGTCCCGCGTCCTCATCGCCCTTCCGCAGGGCCGCGATGAGCATCTTTTCCTTTTCCAAAGGATAAGAAGGAGAAGGCCCTCCGGGAGGATACTGGTTTTTAAGTATTGAAAGCTGTTCTGAAATAAGGGCCTGCTGCTGGGAACGCCGTTTAAGGGTTTCGTGGTAATCCTCGCTTTCCTTTGAAAGGGATTCGGCGATGATGAGGAGCAGTTCGGCCAGGGCCCTGATATGTTCAGGCTCGCCCCGGGGGAACCGGGAGAAGTGTTCAAGAAGTTCTTTTTCGTCGGGCTCCCCGCCGCTCATTTCCATGAGGGTCGCCGCGGGTTCTTTTATGTCCACGCCGAGAAAACCGGAACATAAAAGGGAACCTATAAAACGGCTGCTGGAAAAGAGGGGGCTGGTCCAGAACATGAAGCCCAGGTCGCAGGTGTAGATGTAGGAACCGCAGAAACGGTATGACTCCTTTATGGCGTTGATGTGCATGTCCCTGCAGGGATGTTCCCTGAAGTCTTCGATGTCTTTTATTTCGTCCAGCCGGGCCAGGTACTTCATGCAGTAAAGGCAGGGGCTTTCTTCGCTTGTCATTTCGCTTAACATTTCAGGTATGGGCATAAAATTTTCGTCTATGACGCAGACCCTGGCCCCTGTCGCCTGTTCGTAGGCCGCGGCTTCCTTTAACGCCTCAAGCAGAAGCGGATTTGTTTTCGCGCCTGTCTTAAGCGCCGAAGCGGATTTTTTGTCTGTCATCCAAGAGTCCTTCGCTCTTTCCCTGTTCCCGGAATTTGCCGGGGCTTATACCGGTATGGAGCTTGAATATTTTGGAAAACCAGCTAAGGTCTTCGAACCCGCAGGCCCCGGCTATGCCGGTGAGGGACAGTTTTGTCTCCGCAAGCATGGCGGCGGCCCAGTTTACCCTCAGGCGGTTCAGATAGACCGAAAGGTTTTCCCCCATTTCTTCCTTAAAAATAGTGCTGAAATAAGGCGCCGAAAGGCCCGATGCCCCGGCGATTTCCCTGAGACTGATTTTATGGGTGTAGTTTTCCCAGATGAACCGTTCAGCCTTTCGCAGCGCCGAGGCGTGGCGCAGTCCTCTCAAGGAGAAGATTTTCCCGCCTATGCGTTCCAGGCTGTAGCGCAGCACCCCGGAAAGGTCCTCATGTCCTTTGGCCTCCTGGATATAGCGGAGGCAGCGGTCGTTGGTTGTCAGAATATCGCCATTGTCCGTGCCGGAGGCGTTCATGGCGGCTCTGGAAAGCAGGGTCAAAAGTTCTATGGATCTGTGCTGCACGGCGGCGAAATTCCCGGAATCTGAGAAAAAATTCCTTACAATATCGTTGAGGAACCTGCGTCCTGTTTCAATATCCCCCCTTCCTAAAGCGGCCAGCAGCATTTTTTCCTTGTCAAAGGGGTAGGAGGAAGTATCGGTCCGGGGATACCCACGGGGCTCGCCGGCCTTTTCCCTGATCCCCGGTGCATCGTTCATGGGTAAAAAAGTGTGTTTTGATACCTGTTCGGCACAGACAAGGAGCATACGGGCCAGGGCTTTTACTTCATCATGGGTTTTTTCGGGGATAGAGGCAAAAAGATTCATGGCCTCACCGGCGGAAACCCGGCCTTTACTCATGGCGCTTATATTTTCGGCCGCTTCGTTACGTGTTATGCCAAGGACCTTTCCGGCAATCAGGGCGCCGTAGCGGCGGCCGTTACAGTAAAGGGGGCTGGTCCAGTGTATCAGCCCGGCCTTGCAGGTAAATATGAAGGTCCCGCCGTTCTCCCGCGACTTGATCAGATATTCCGTGCTGACCGAAGTGCAGGGACTCTCCCGGCTGTTTCCGGCCCTCGCGTTCCGGTTCCGGCTGGAAAATGCGGCCACATCATGATGCAATTGCTCGCAAAGCCCCCGAAACGGACAGACGTTTCCGCAGACGGACTCAGACAGCAGGCGCCCTGTATGATCAAGGATCGCGCTGCCCACATTGGCCGCGGTATGATAGAAAGAGGCTGTTTGGCGGGCCCTGAGAAACAGCGGTTCCCATTCCCGGCGTTTAATGATGCCGGGGACTATTTTTAAGCTGACGGCGCTCATGGCACACCTCCGTACCTTAGCATTCTACGGGGGTAATTGGAACGAAATACACCCTAACGGCATAAAATTTTATTTTTTTTCGATAGAGGCAATTTCAAACAGGGTCATAAAGTTCTGTTTTAGAACGAAGGAATCTTTTTCCGCTCCGCGCTGTTACGGGAGTATTCCCAGCTTTGTGGCGATTCGTATAGCGTCGGCGCGGTTAAGCGCCCTGAGTTTGCGGTAAATATCATGGATGCTGTTTTTTATATTGCCGGCGGAAAGACCCGTTTCTTTGGCAATTTCGCTCCGGGTAAAACCCTGGGACAGGAACGAGAGGATTTTTGTCTCCCGCCTGGTCAGGTAGACGGGGTTTTCTTCTCCGTCCCTGCTCCCGGCGGCCTGCCGGTAGAGTTCGACCGCCAGGGCGAGTTTTTTCCCGTAGGCCGAAGCCCTGCTCCGTATGGATTCAAGCCATGCACGGGGAATCGCGCAGTCGCCGCTGTTAATCGCGTCGGAAAGGAGGAGGCGCATGTCGTCTCCCGACTCTATAAAGGGCATGGTCAGGGAATTGGACGCCGCCGCTTCCCAGGCTTTTTCCAGACACCGCAGCGCGCCCCGGCTGTCGCCTGTCTGCCGCCGCGCCAGGGCCTCAAGACAGGTCAGTTCCAGCATTTCAAGGAGAAAATACCCCTGTCCCTGCCAGTTTTCTTCACGGACCAGAATATCAAAGATGTCGTCGTAGCGTTTTACCGCGTACAGGTACTTTGCCTTTACCAGGATTTCAAGGCTGCGGAACGTGGGGTTGATATCGTTATCCTCAAAATAGTCTTTGAGCCAGTGGCTGACCTTTTCGGCATCCCGGATGTGGGCGTAGAACCAGCCGTTTATGATGTCGTAAATGATGCCGCGGTTAAGATATTCGTCTATTTGCAGCTGGGCCTCAAGCTGCCCCCGTACTTCCCTGCTGTTTTCGCCGCCGTTGTGAAGGGAGATTCTTAAAAGAAAGAAGAGCGCGCGGCTTTCGGTTTCATGCTGTTCCATCTTCCGCGCCTTGAGGGCCGCCCGGCGGGCGTACTGTTCGGCGCTGTCGAGTTCGTCCTTGTAGTAGGTAAACTCGGCCCAGGCAAGATCGTCCATGCCGTACAGATAACCGTTGAAGCAGTTGGCCGCGTGGGGCGCGGCGAGGGTAAAATTCCTTATGGACTCCTCGATTTCGCCCGGCTTCGCGGGATATGCCACATGGTTGACATAGGACGGCAGATTGACCTCGGTCGCGGAACTCCTGAAATCCCGTGGATGGCGCATGTAATAGTAGTTTGCCCGTATAAAGTAATCCGCCGCCGTGTGGATGCCGGTGTATCTGGCGGTAAGTAAGGTAATGTTTCCCAGGTTGATGTAACAGCCGGTGAGGATATGGAAACTTAAAGGCCCGCTCGGCATGGCTTCGAAACGCGCTATGGCTTCGCGGCATTCGGCGTCCGCCATCTCAAGGCTCCCGATGATCATGAGAAGCCTTGGCCGCATCACATGACGCAGAAAGAGAAAATCTTCGTCTTCTTTGTCCTGGTTTTCGCCTGCTGTAAGCTCGTCCACCATGTCCAGAAAGAACGAGGCCATGCGCCGGGGCATGACAGGCCGGAACGTAAACACGATGTTGACCAGCTCCCGGTAGTTATGGGCCCGCGCGTAGTGGACGGCGGCGGTCATGGGCAGATTGTTGGCAAGGCACCATTCGGCGGCCAGGGTGGAGGCCCGTTGTATATCGCCGGTTGAAAGTTCTCCCTGTTTTTCCCTGAGGAAATCCAGGGCGATACGGTGGATATGGTACCCGTGGAGATAGGCGTCGTAACGTATGAGGGAACCGAGTTGTTCCATTTCGGTGATGATATTTTCATCCCCGGCGATTTTTTCAAGGACTTCC
This sequence comes from Spirochaetaceae bacterium, assembly GCA_031265635.1. Taxonomy (GTDB): domain Bacteria; phylum Spirochaetota; class Spirochaetia; order Treponematales; family Breznakiellaceae; genus JAIRTD01. The sequence goes on along the minus strand of JAISCK010000151.1, from coordinate 8,630 downwards.
CTGGGCCACCGTTCAAACAGGGATATCTGTATAAGGAATTTTCGCAACGGGGCGTTCATCAGGCCGTAGTCCCTGTCTATTATTGCCCGCACCGCTCCGGTGTTGAGGAGCTGCCTGGTGTAGCGGCCGCCTTTTTGCTTTTTCAGTTCCCCCGCGAGGACGTTTACGGCCAGGGCCCAGCCTTCGGTGTCGCGGTGAATGTCATCGAGGTCTTCGGGGCGGACGGAAATGCCGCCTGCCCTGAATAAACCGGCGGTTTCCTCTTTGGTAAAGCGCAGTTCATCGGCGCCTATCCGGCTTAAACGGCCCTTTGACAAAAGGGGCATGGTGTTGATCTGCGGCTCGTTCCGGGAGATCAGCACAAAATTCTGGTTGGCAAACGGAGAGGCCAGCACCTGCTCTATAAGGCTGAGTACGGGCCTGGCATGGATAAAGTGAAGATCGTCAAACACGATGATGTACTTTCTTCCGGCGCCGAATTTTTCTACCATCTCAAGGTAGCGGTAGACCACCCTGGGAGTATCGGGGAAGCCCATGTCCGCATAGGCCTTTCTTACCGTTTCGCTCCTGTAACCCGCCGCCCTGGTAATGTTTTCCCAAAAATGCAGGGGGTTGTTATCCTGATCCGAAAACTGTACCCAGATGGCCTGTTCGGGCCTCCCGCGCAGAAAAGATTCCGCCGCGTAGGTTTTTCCGTAGCCCTCGCCGGCGACTATGGCGGTGACGAAACTGTGCAGGGAGTTTTCCAGCAGGCTGTTTACACGGTCCCGTTCCAGGAAGAATTTTTCCCCGGAGAGGGCCGGCGCCCCTTCCGGCAGGCTCCGGTTTTTGTTTTTCACCTCCGTATCCTTTTGTTATAAAATATTTTTCTCCGTGGCGATTCGTACCGCGTCGGCGCGGTTTATTGCCCCTAATTTATTATACACGCTTCGTATCACGCTTTTTACGGTATTAACCGAAATTGAGGAAATTTTCGCGATTTCCCCCCGTGTAAGGCCCTCGGATAATCGTTTGAGCACCTCTGTTTCCCGCCGGGACAGGGCGGTCCCTTCTCCCGGCGCTTTGCGGCCCTCCTGTCCAAGAAGGAACCCCAGTTTTTTCGCGTACTGGGACGCTTCCCGGTTGAGCCGCTCCATATCCCTGGCCGGAATGGCGGGGTGGTGCTGCTTGAGCGCCGCCGCGGTCAGCGTCCGCATGTCCCTGCCCAGTTCGGCGAAGGGAAAGAAAGCGCCCGCCGGGACCGCGAGAGTGTACGCTTCGGCGAGCGCCCCGAAGGCCCCTTCTTTATCCCGCGCCTGGTAGCGGCAGACCGCTTCGAGGGCTTTCAGTTCAATCTTTCCGAAAAGAAGGGGCTCCACATCCTCCCGGTTTTCCAGGGCGGCAAGCGAGGCGGGCCAGCGTTTTTCGCCCAGGAAGAACTTTGCCCGCACCAGTTTTTCAAGACCCTGGACCCGGTTGTTGAGGCCGCTTTCTTCATAATCGTTTTTAAGCCAGGACGCGGCCTGGCCCGGCCTGCCGGTCTGGATGTAATACCAGCCGATATCAATGTCGTAGTACGTATAACGGGTCAGGAAAGAGGACTGGTCAAGTTCCTCTTCCAGGAGCCGCAAAACATCCCCGGTTTTTTTCATGTCGGCCCGGCTTACATAGATACGGAGAAGATAAAACAGCGCCCGGTTTTCGATTTCGTACTGATCGTATTCGCGCGCCCTGCGAAACCCTTCCTGCAGGTATATTTCAGCCCTGGCGGCATCGCCCCGGAAAAAAGCGTATTCGCCCCTGGCAAGCTCGTACATCCCGGACAGGCAGCCTGTCATGGCCGTAACCGCGTACGGAACTATTTCCTGCAGAACGGCGAACATTTTTTCCATGTTTTCGGGCTGTCCGTCCGCAACCCTGCACGCGTAGGCACTCATGGTAGTGCCGTTGGCCGACGGCCTGCTGGTATAGCCGCCCATTAACGCGCTTTCCCCGGCGGCCTCCTTGAAAAACCCCGTGAAGTCATAGTGTTTTGTGTAGAGGGAGTCGATGAAGCCGATAAAGCCAAGGTTGATGTTGCAGCCCATGAGGATGCGGTGTTTTTCGGAGCTTTCCGGCAGCTCTTTGAGGGAGGGAAGGACCTGGAGCAGTTCTTCCCGGATCTGTTCAAAACGGCTGAGGCTGATAAGGAGGCGGCTGCGAAGAAGTATGTTGGCGGGATACTGCCGGTAGATATCCGGAGGGGAACGGTCCAGAAGATCAAGCACAAAGCGCGCTATGCGGGTAGGCAGTATCAGGGGAAGGGCGTAAAGTATCCTGGTGATGCTGTTGTAGTCCCCGGCCTTTTCGCAGTAGGCTACGGCGTCCATCTTCTGGTTGTTGGCCTCGCACCAGGCGGAGGCTTTTTTCCACACATCCTGTTTTTCCCTTTCGCTTAAATCGCCCTGCCTGCCTGTCAGGTAATCCAGAAAGAGGTGGTGAATACTGTAGACGTTAAGATAGGTGTCGAAATGGATATACGACCCCATGGCTTCCATCCGCGCTATGAGTTCCGGCGCCTGTTCCCCGCCTGGGCCTGGGCCTTCGTCCGGGCCGCGGGCTATTTCGGTTAAGAGGTCCGGCGACAGTTGTTCAACAAGGGAGAGCTTGATGAGAAAGCGCCGCAGCGCTTCGCTCAGGGGCGCCATGACCTCGCTTTCAATCAACTTGAAGATATTGGGCCTTATGGCCGAAGGGACATAGCTGGTTTCCCCGGCCCTGGCCGGACCCCCTTTTTTAAGGGAAAGCCCCGCCAGGTGAATGGCAAAGGCCCAGCCTTCGGTATCCCTGTAAACGGCGGCGGCGGTCTGGGGAAGGGGATTGACGCCGATCAGGCGGAAGTAGGAAACCATTTCTTCCTGGGTAAAGCGGAACTGCTCTTCGGTGATGCGCGCCAGGAGGCCCTTTGATTCCATTCCCATAAGATTAAGGGGCGGCTCCGTTCTGGAAATGATAATCGAAGTTATGTTGGGGAAAGGGGAGGTAATACAATGTTCCATAAAGCGCAGCACGGTCTTGTCGTTGACAAGGTGCAGATCGTCGTAAACAACGATGTATTTATCCGTGGGAACCACCTGGGCCATGGGTATCCTGATGTAACGCTCAAACTGCCGTTCCGTGGCCGGAAAATCCATCCCGGCAAGGCGGAAGGCGATTTCCCTGTTTATGCTTGATATGGCCAGGGTAAAATTTTCCCAGAAATGATCGCCGAAATTGTCCCTTCCTGAAAGCTGTATCCAGGCTGTTCTGACATTGAACGCCCTTACAAAGGAGTAGACGGCACGGGTTTTTCCGTACCCGGCGCCGGCGTTTATGATGACCGCCGGGTATTTAACGGCCTTTTCCAGCAGCAGGTCAAGACGGGGCCGTTCCAGGTATGCCTGGTTGCCGTCTGCTATGGGAACATTGCTGTGAAACAGTTCGTTAGTCATACCGGTATATTGTACTATATTAATGAAAGATGTATTATTTTTAGATAATACCCTCTATTGGCTGTTTCTGTCAATGCCAAAGGTTTTTTTCAGTCGGTTCCAAAAGTCCCGCAGCCTGTCCTTGACTGTATTTTCAAAGGGATTTATGCTAATAAAAACCGTTATGTTCTACATTGTTAGGTATACTATGGCGGCCTGCGCCGCCCATTATTTTAGGAGGAAAGTATGAAAAAAGTAGCGCTGTTGGTGTTTTGCGGTATTCTCGCGGTATTCGCGGCGGGTTGTACCAGGCAGACTTCTGGGGGCGGGGGTTCCGGCGAGATTACGGTAAGGCTGCTTACCGACGCCACGGGCATTGACGACAAATCCTTTAACGCCGCGGCCTGGAGGGGCATACTCCAGTTTTACGGCGATACCTGGGCCAATCAGACCAAGAGGGGTTCCGCCTATGACTTTGTTACCGCCCAGTCCCAGGATATGTATGTTCCCAATATACAGCAGGCCACCGACGAACAGTACGATCTCATCATAACCACGGGTTTTACCTTTGCCGCCTCCCTGTCCGAAGTGGCGGGCCAGAATCCGGACCAGAATTACATGATTGTTGACGTAGACTCGGTTGTGCTTCCCAATGTACTCCAGGCCATATACGCCGAGCATGAAGGGTCCTACCTTGTCGGCGTCGCCGCGGCCCTCAAAGCCAAAGCCGACAACATAGCCAATCCCCGCTTCGGCTTTATAGGCGGTGTAGCCGGCGCTACCATCACCAAATTTGAGGTAGGTTATATACAGGGCATACTTTCGGTATTCCCCAATGCCCGGATCGATGATTACTATGTCGGCGACTGGGGCAAGCCGGAACTCGCCAAAGCCCAGGCCAAGAACTGGTATGACTCAGGCGTCTACGCCATCTATTCGGCGGCCGGCGCTTCGGGCGGCGGCACCATTGCCCAGGCCAAGGAATACCGTGCCCAGGGGAGGAATATCTGGGCCATAGGCGTTGATTCGGACCAGTACGAGGACGGACTCTACGCCGGCTCGGAATCGGCGGTGCTGACCAGCATGCTCAAGAAGGTAGAGTCCAGCACGATCTATGCCCTTAACGCTCTCAGGGACGGAAGTTTCAGGGGCGAGACCATCACCTTTGATCTCAAGCAGGACGGCGTGGGCTATTCCGCCGCCAACAGCGCGATGACCAAAGACATCACCGATACTCTTGAACAGGTACGGGCCAGGATAATTTCAGGGGAAATCAAGGTTGCCCCTACCTATGCTGAAGCCAGAAGGCTTCCGGGCTTCCCCCAGGGCCTTGCCGCCAAAGACGATTAACAGGCTGTTTGCCGGTTTAAAAACAGACTTGTCCTGAAACCCCGGTTTCAGGACAAGTCCAATGTCTCAATGAGCCGATAGGCAAAGGAGGGTACGGATGCCTGATCCCGCGATTGAGATGCTGGAAATCACGAAAATTTTTCCCGGAATCATCGCCAACGACAAGGTTTTTCTTGAGGTAAGGGAGGGCGAGGTTCATGCCCTCCTGGGAGAAAACGGCGCCGGCAAATCCACCCTCATGTCCGTACTCTTCGGCCTTTACGAACCTGACGGCGGCAGCATCAGGATACGGGGCAAACCCGTGGAGATACGGAACCCCAACGACGCCACCGCCCTCGGCATCGGCATGGTGCACCAGCACTTCAAACTGGTTCATAACTTTACCGTTACCGAAAACATAGTCCTGGGTCTTGAGCCCAAGGACCCCCTGGGAAACCTCGATCTTCCCTCGGCCGAAAGAAAGGTGGCGGAACTGTCGGAGCGCTACGGCCTCGCGGTAAACCCCAGGGACCTTATTGAGGACATCACCGTAGGCATGCAGCAGCGGGTTGAGATACTCAAGATACTGTACCGCAACGCCGGCATACTGATTTTTGACGAACCTACCGCGGTGCTTACCCCCCAGGAAATAGACGAACTCCTCGATATATTCGCGAGGCTCAAGGCCGAGAAAAAAACCATAGTCTTTATCACCCACAAGCTCAGGGAAATAAAGGCCGCCGCCGACCGCTGTACGGTACTCAGGCGGGGCAAGTCGGTGGGTACGGTCGAAGTCGCCGGGACCGGCGAGAGCCAGCTTGCCGAGATGATGGTCGGGCATTCGGTTAATTTCAGGATTGAAAAAAAGAAAGCCGTGCCCGGCAAAGAGGTACTCCGTATAGAAAACCTTACGGTCATCGGCGCCAAGGGCGTACCGGCGGTACAGAACCTTTCGGTGGATGTGCGGGAAGGAGAGGTCGTGGGCATAGCGGGCGTTGACGGCAACGGCCAGTCCGAGCTTGTGGCCGCCATCGCGGGGCTCCTGCCGGTTAAATCCGGCCGCATATTTTTTAACGGAACGGATATTTCCCATGAAAGCATACGAAACCGGAACGAAGGCGGCATAGGTCTGGTCCCTGAGGACAGGCACCGGCACGGCCTCATTCTTGATTTCAGGCTTGACGAGAACCTCATTCTCAAGAGTTTTCGCAGGGCCCCTTTTTCCAACCGGATAGGTTTTTTGAATTTTCCCGCGGTGTTTAACCACGCCAGGGACTTGATAGACCAGTTTGACATACGTTCAGGCGGAGGACCCGCCACCCTGGCAAAATCAATGTCCGGGGGCAATCAGCAGAAAGCCATCATCGCCAGGGAGATAGACCTGTCTCCGGCCCTGCTCATCGTATCCCAGCCCACAAGGGGCCTTGATGTAGGCGCCATAGAGTACATACACCGGCGTATCATAGGGGAACGGGACAAGGGCAAGGCGGTGCTTCTTGTTTCTTTTGAACTTGACGAAATCCTCAATCTCTGCGACCGCATCGCCGCGGTTTCCAAGGGCTCCGTCGTGGGCATCCTTAACGAGGACGAAGCTGATGAACGAAAAATAGGCGTCATGATGGCCGGAGTCGGCGCGGGAGGAAGCCATGACTGACAACGGGGGCGTGAACAAGGGCGGCCTGTCCGCCCCGGTCCTGATACGCGAAAGGATACTTGAAGTTTTTACCGGTTCCGCCGGAATGGTTTCGGCGGCTGTTGTGCTTCTGGGCTTTTTTGTCGCGACCGTACTGGTGATACTTGTCGGCCGCAATCCCGCCGGCATGTATTCGGCCATACTGCAGGTCGTTACCGGCCTTTCCCGGAACCGGCAGGGCCAGTGGATATGGAACATACGCTATGTGGGCGAATGGCTGGTCATTTCCATGCCGCTCATACTCTGCGGCTTTTCCATGGGTTTTGCCGGAAGGACCGGGCTCTTTAACATAGGAGCGGAGGGCCAGTACATAGCGGGCCTCACGGCCGCCCAGTTTGTGGCATTGTACGGACCGCGGATTCCCTTTCTGCACTGGCAGTTGGCGGTGCTTGCCGCGGTGGCGGCCGGCGCGGTCTGGGGCGGCCTGGTGGGGTTTTTTAAGGCCCGTTTCAATATGTCCGAAGTTGTTGCCACCATCATGATGAACTACATAGCCCTCTACGGGTCGCGTATTTTTACCATGGCCATACCGGGCTCCAATACTTTCAGGACGCCTGATTTTCCGGATACGGCAAAACTGTCCAGCCCCCTGCTTGAAAACCTGACCAACGGTTCGCGGCTCAATTACGGCGTCTACCTTACCATTATTGCCATACTCTTTTTCTGGCTTGTTATGGGCAAGACCAGGCTCGGCTATTCGCTCAGGGCTACGGGTTTTAACAAGGACGCGGCACGGTACGGCGGCATCAGCGTCAACAGCTCCATCACCACCGCGATGGCCATAGCCGGCGCCTTTGCCGGTCTTGCCGGGGCCATAGTATCAACCGGTTCGTTTAACTACGGCCGGGTGCTGGGCGGCCAGGACGGCTATGGTTTTGACGGTATCGCCGTCGCGCTGGTCGGGAACAGTACCGCCGCTGGAACCGCCCTTTCGGGGCTCCTCTTTGGCATGCTCAAGTCGGCCCAGCCCCTCATGCAGTCAAGGCAGATACCCAAGGAAATCACCTCAATCATACAGGGTCTTGTGGTTGTGTTTATTTCCCTCAGGGCCGGGGTAAAAATCATTATGGAATGGCAGATGAAAGAAAAGGCCAAAAAGGGGAACCAGGAATGAGCGATATAATCATGAGCGTACTGAGCAAGGTTTCTTCGGTACTGATGATGTGGGCGCCCCTGTTTATCGCCTCCACCGGTGGCATGATCTGTGAACGGTCGGGAGTTACCAATATAGCCCTGGAAGGACTCATGGCCATAGGCGCCATGAGCGCCGCGACAACCCACGCGCTCCTTGAAGCGGCGCTGGTAGAAGGAGGATGGACGGAAGTTCAGGCCGGCCTCGTGTCCATTCCCGGCGCGTTGATTCTGGCGGCTTTTTTCGGCTGTCTTTTTTCGCTGATCCACGCCTTTGCCTCAATCACCCTCAGGGCCGACCAGGTAGTGTCGGGGACAGGCATTAATCTTCTTTCCACGGGACTTACGGTGTTCTTCTGCCAGGTCATATTCCATCAGGACCGTTCCGGGACTTTCAAGCGGGCCATGCCCAATTTTATGGGCTTTTATCCCACAGCCCTGATAGCCCTGGTTATACTTATCGTATCCTGGTTCATGCTGTATAAGCGGCCCTGGGGCCTGAGACTGCGGGCCTGCGGCGAGCATCCCCAGGCCGTGGCCTCGGCCGGCGTAGATGTCATAAAAATACGCTATATCGCGGTGCTTGTTTCGGGAGCCCTCGCCGGACTTGCCGGCGGCTGCCTCGTGCTTACCCAGACACAGTATACAATCTATACAGTCAACGGACACGGCTTTATAGCCCTGGCCGCGGTGTCCTTCGGACGCTGGCTTCCCATAGGCATACTTGGCTCGTCCCTGCTCTTTGCCGTTTCGTCGGTTCTGAGCGTAATAAGCGGCGGCATGAGAACCCTGCGGGAAATCCTGCCCTCGGATTTCTTCGCCCTGCTGCCCTATCTCATCACCCTCCTTACCCTTATCATCTTTAGCGGCAAGGATTACGCGCCCCGGGCCGTAGGGCAGCCCTATGACAAGGGCAAACGGTGATTGACAGTCCCAGGAGAAATCATTACTATGGGACTGTACTTTGCGGCCATGGTGGAACTGGTAGACACGCTAGCTTGAGGTGCTAGTGCCGAGAGGCATGGAAGTTCAAGTCTTCTTGGCCGCAA
>JAISCK010000017.1 GCA_031265635.1 Spirochaetaceae bacterium | reverse complement strand
AGGCCTCCGAACCAGTGGCTCATGCTCCGCCAGAGGAGGAGGGAGCGGGGCAGCGCTTCCACATTGGCAAAGGTGGTGGCCCCGGTGGTGGCAAAGGCGCAGGCGCTTTCAAAAAGCGCGTCGGTAAAACTCATGCCGGGATACGGGGAAGGCCCCGCTCCGCCTGAAAGGTAAAAGGGAAAGGCCCCCATAAAGGCCGCGGCGGCCCAGGTTATAAAGACCAGCATAAAGCCGTCCCTCGGCCGCAGGCGGATGGTTTTCCGCCGCGTTACCAGCAGGGACGGCAGGGCCGCCGCGAGGGCAAGGCCCATGGGAAGGGCAAAGGCCCTGCCGCTTTCGCCGAGAACCACGGCAAGGATAAAGGAGGGAATCATGGTGCAGGCAACGAGGCCCAAAAAAGGGAGCAGTATAAGCAGCGGTTCCGTAATGTTCACGCGGCGCATCCTACTGCCTCCAGTATTCGCGGGAGAAGAAAACCAGGACGGTCCACAATTCAAGCCGGCCCGCTATCATGATAAAAGAAAGCCCCCACTGTACATAGCCGGGAACTTCGGCAAAGGTTGAACCGGGCCCGAAACCGCCAAGGCCCAGTCCTATATTCCCCAGGCTTATGAGCGCGGCGTTAACCGACGAAAACAGGTCAAAGCCCGCGCTGCTTACCAGGAGGGCGGCGGCGGCGGCCATGACAAAGTACAAAAACACAAAGGCGGCCACGCCGTATACCATGTTTTTGCGGCCTTCCTTTTTGTTAAGCTGAACGCTGAAAACTCCCCTGGGGTAGAGGAGCTTTTTCATTTCGTTGCCCGCCTGCCTGCACAGCACTACATGACGTATAACTTTGACGCCGCCCGCCGTAGACCCGGAACAGCCGCCTATAAACATAAGAAAAAAAAGACAGGCCCCGGCAAGGGGCGGCCAAAGATTGTAGTCACCTGAGGAAAAGCCCGTGGTACTCAGTATGGACGCGGTATGAAAAACCGCCTGGCGCAGGCATGGCTCAAAGCCGCCCGCATTGCCGCCCTCCGCAAGCAGCGAGAAGGTGATAAGGCCCGCCGCTATGAGGATGACAAGGCCGTAGGCCCTGGCCTCGCTGTTGCGGAACAGGTCCCCGGCCTTTCCTTTAAGAAGGCGGTATATGAGGGAAAAGTTAAGACCGGCAAGGAGCATGAAAATCCCGCTTACCCATTCAATATAGGGTGAATGAAAGGCCGCGATGCTTTCGTTGCGGGAACTGAAACCGCCTGTCGCCAGGGTAGAAAAGGCGTGGAGCGTTGACTCAAACCAGTCCATGCCGCCCAGGCGGAGCAGGAGCAGATTACAGGCGGTGAGGGCCACATAGAGCAGCCAGAGAATCTTCGCCGTCGTGGTGATTTTGGGGGTGATGCGGTCCTTTTCGGGTCCCGGCGTTTCGGCGCTGAGAAGCCGGAAACCGCCTGAGCCCAGGAGGGGGAGCAGGGCCACGGAGAGTACCACGATGCCCATGCCGCCAAGCCAGTGAGTCATGGCCCGCCACAGAAGCAGGGAACGGGGGAGCTTTTCAACATCGGGAAAGACCGTGGCCCCGGTAGTGGTAAAGCCCGAAACGCTTTCAAAAAGGGCGCTGCCAAAACTGTCCGCGTGGCCCGAGAGGCTATAGGGGACGGCCCCCATGACGCAGATACTGACCCACGCGAGAAACACAATAAGAAAACCGTCGGCGGCGGTAAACGTGATTTTGTATTTTCGTGTAACGGCTATGACCAGAAGGGAGATGCCAAGGACCGCCGCAAGGGGCAGCAGGAAAGCCCTGAGCATTTCGCCTTCTCCCAGAACAAAGGCCGCCCCAAGGGGAACAACCATAACCAGCGCGGTACAGCCAAGGAGGATGCCAAGGACTTTGCCTATTACCGCCAGGTACTTCATGGGGATACGCCGAAGAGCCGCTCCAGATCAGCTTCGCTGCCCGTTTTGGCAATGAGTATGATGCGGTCCTTTTCGGTAAACACATAATCGCCTGTAGGGATAAAAGATTCTTCGCCGCGCTGTACCAGCATCACCAGGGCTCCCTGGGGGAGGCGCAGCCGGGCAAGGGAAGTGCCAAGCACCGCCGCGTTGCGGCTTATTTCAATCTCGATGCTGTCGGTGCTGCCGTCGCCGATACGATGCACTCCCTTTACCCGTTCCCCCATAAGATGGGAAAGTATGGAATCAACCACGACCGACTGCCGGGGAAGCACCACATCCACGCCCAGCTTGCGGGCTATGGCGGTATAGCCCTGCCCGGTTACTATGGCGATGGCCCGGTGCACGCCCCGCGATTTAAGGTACAGGGCGGCAATCATGTTAAGTTCCTGGTTTGCCGTGGCGGTGATGATGAGGTCAAGGTCGTCTATGCGTTCCTCGCTGACAAAGCTCTCGTCGGAAATATCCTCGTTAAGAATCAGGGCCTCAGGGAAACGGGCGGCAAGGTCCTTGCAGAGACTGTAGTCCTTCTCGATGATGATGACCCGCCGTATGCTTTTCGGGATGAAGGACTTAAAGAACGAAAAAACCGGCGGCAGTTTTTTCTCGCTGTTTTTTAGAAGGCCCTCGGCAATGAGGCTGCCGATGCGGCCGCCGCCCACAATGCCGATTTTCCGCAGGGGTTTTTCAAGGCCGCCGGCAAGGGTAAAGATGCCGCTCATGTCTTCTTCTTTGGCAAGTATGTAAATCCTGTCCTTCCACATGAGGGTGGTAGAACCTGATGGCAGTATACATTCGCCGCCGCGTTCAAGCAGGGTTACAAGGCTTTCGGCCTTTACCAGCGCGCGGAAGTCCTTGACGGCAAGGCCGTCAAAGGCGCTTTTTTCCGCTATGTCTATGGAGCCAAGTTCGTAGGAAGTATTGGCAAAGGAAAGTATCTCGCCCATGGCGCCGTGTTCCACGGCGTCAAGCACCGTGCGGGCAGCTTCCACGTCGGGATGCACAAAATGGTCAATGCCCAGTATGCGCCCGGTTCCCGGCCTGTTAAACCACACATAGTCATCGTTGCGCACCCTGGCTATTTTAAGCGGCCCGTTCTGCCGGGAAGCGGCAAGGCCGCAGATTATCATATTGACTTCGTCGGACCCGGTTACGCAGACCAGGGCGTCGGCCTTGTCCAGACCCGCTTCCTCAAGGACGCTGAGACTGTTGCCGCCGTCGTGGAGCACAAGACAGTCAAGGCGGTTTGAGGCATGACGGGCCCGTTCTTCGTTTGACTCTATCAGGGAAACATCATGTTTTTCCTGGATAAGATATTTGGCAAGCTGGGTCCCCACCAGACCCGCGCCGACTATGATGACGCGCATACCATCAGTTTTCGGCCCACAGAGCCGTAAGGGCGGCGACACATTCGTCCGGATCCTTCCCGGCCAGGATTTGGACGGCAGCTTCCCTGAAGGCTTTTTCCAGGAGCGGGCCCCTGGGCGGGAGAGCCAGTTCGTTGACCGCTTCTCCGGTCTCCAGTATGGCAAGGATTTTGTCGTACTGAGCCCCGGACGCGGCGCGGGCCCCGGACCCGCTGTGTACCGGAAGGCCCGAAAGCGCCAGGGCAAGCAGGGCATTCTCCCGCGCGCC
>JAISCK010000013.1 GCA_031265635.1 Spirochaetaceae bacterium | reverse complement strand
TTTCGGAAGAGGCTTCGGTGGCCGCCTGCGTCAAGGCCGAAATTGCCCTGGTTGTCGCCCACCTTAAACAGAGGGGCGCCGTGAGCGAGGGGGACCGCAAGGCCCTCGAAGCCGCCGGGAAGTCGGTGGAGAGCGGGGCGGTGTATAAAGAAGAAGAAAAGACCCGCCACAATATCCGCGCCCTGGTTAATGTGCTTAAAACCAGGGTTCCGCCTGAGTTCGCGCCTCTGGTTCATCTTGGGGCAACCAGCGTGGACATTCTTGATTCAAGCCTTTCCTACCGCATGAAGGGGGTCAGTTCCGGCGTGATCCTGCCCCTGCTTGCCGAGCTTGAACTGTTGCTCTGCGATTTTGCCGAGAGGGAAGCGGAGACGCCCCAGGTGGGCAGGACCCACGGCCAGCACGCGGTTCCCATTACGGTGGGCTTTGCCCTGGCCGAGTATGTGTCCCGGCTGGGAAAATCCATCCTTGAAATCAAAAACCGCGCCGCCGCTCTTAAAGGGAAACTCGCCGGGGCGGTTGGCGCGTATAACGCCACGAGCATGATTACAGGCGATCCTCTGGAACTTGAACGATGTTACCTTGCCGAACTGGGGCTTGAGGCTTCCGAACATTCGACCCAGCTTGTGGAGCCTGAATATCTGCTCCGCCTCCTTCTGGAGTGTAACACTGCCTTTGGGATTATAGCCAATCTTGCCGATGATCTCCGCAATCTCCAGCGTTCCGAAATAGGGGAACTCAAAGAGGGTTTTGCCCCGGACCAGGTGGGTTCTTCCACCATGCCCCAGAAGCGCAATCCCTGGAATTCGGAACATGTCAAAAGTCTCTGGAAGGCTTTTATGCCCAGGGTGACGACCTTCTTTATGGACCAGATAAGCGAACACCAGCGGGACCTTTCAAACTCGGCAAGCCAGCGTTTTATCGCGGACTATATCGCGGGGTTCTGCCTTGCCGTCAGGCGCATGATTTCGGTGATGCGGGGACTTGGCGTTGACCGTGAACGCCTTCTTGAAAATTTGAAAGGCGCAAGCGGCATGGAGGGCGGCATTCTTGCCGAGCCCGCGTACATACTGCTTGCCGAGAGCGGCGTCTCAGACGCCCATGAAGTCATACGGAAGATAACCCTCAGGGCCGAAAAAGAGGGCTTGGGTTTTGCCAGTGCCCTTGCCGGTGAGCCTGACGCGCTTTCCCGCATAGGGGCAAAGATGGCCGGGCTTGGCATTGTCAGAAACGCCGCCGAAGCCCTTTCGTTCTTTGAGAAACCGGAAAATTACCGGGGACTTGCCCCTGAAAAGGCCAGGGCCCTTGCACGAAAATACAGGAAACTCATAAAGGAGGCGGTGTATGTTTGACGAGGCGTATTCTTATGACGATGTGCTTCTTTTGCCGGGCTATTCTGATCTCCTGCCCAGGGACTGCGATGTGAAGACGACACTCTGCGCGGGAATAACGCTTAACGTTCCGGTACTGTCGGCGGCCATGGACACGGTAACTGAGGAAAAACTTGCCATTGCTATTGCCCTTGAAGGAGGCGCGGGGGTTATCCACCGCAACCTCAGCCCTGAGGAACAGGCGGCGCAGGTTGCCAATGTAAAGCGCTATCTTAACTGGGTCATTGATTCGCCGGTTACCGCTGAAGCCGACGCGCTTATACGGGACATAAAGCTCCTCATGGAAAAATACCGGGTATCGGGCATGCCTGTTCTTGACAGGGAGGAACGCCTGGTGGGCATCATCACAAGCCGGGACCTTCGTTTCTGCCGTGATGATTTTCTTAAAGTCGCCGATGTAATGACGCGGGACCCGGTGGTGGTCGAAGGCGATCCTTCGGTTCCCGAAGCCAGGGAAAAATTCGACAAGCACCGCATAGAAAAACTTCCCGTAGTGGACAAGGACGGAAAGCTCACCGGGCTTGTAACTGTCAAAGATATGGAAAAGCATGAAAATTTCCCCAGCGCGGCGACAGACAAGGCCGGGCGGCTCATTGTCGGCGCGGCGGTTTCTCCCCAGGATTATACGGTCCGCATGCCGCTGCTTAAAAACGCCAAAGTTGATTTTGTTGTTATTGACACGGCCCACGGCGATTCGCGTAACGTCATGGACGCGGTTAAGGGCATCAAAAAGCAGTTCGGGATTCCGGTCATAGGCGGCAATGTGGCGGCCAGGGAAGGAACCAGGCGGCTCATTGAGGCAGGCGCGGACGCGGTCAAGGTCGGCGTCGGCCCCGGTTCAATATGTACTACCCGTATTGTGGCGGGCATTGGCGTTCCCCAGTTCAGCGCGGTGTGGGACTGCGCCGAGGAAGCGGTAAAACACGGGATTCCCGTGATAGCCGACGGAGGCGTCAAATTCTCCGGGGACATTACCAAGGCCATAGGCGCTGGCGCCAATGTGGTGATGATAGGAAACCTCTTTGCCGGTCTCAAGGAAGCGCCCGGCAGGGAAATCATCTATGACGGAAGAATCTACAAGGAATACCGGGGTATGGGCAGCATGGGCGCCCTCAAGGACGGCGCGGGCGACCGCTACCAGATGGCCAAAGACGAAACGCCGGTTCCCGAAGGCATAGAGGGCAGGGTTCCCTACAAGGGGGAACTCAGGGATTTTCTGCATCAACTGGTGTCGGGGCTCCGTAAGGGTATGGGCTACTGCGGCTGCGGAAATATAGACGAACTCAAGGCATACCGGAAATTTGTCAAAATCACCGCGGCCGGACTCAAGGAAAGCCATGCCCACGATGTTACCATTACCCAGGAAGCGCCGAACTACAGCAGGAGTTAGCGCCGCCCCGCTATACTAGCGCGTAATGGAAAACCCCGGCAAAAGCCTTAAAAAGAAACTTGACCTTTGGTATAACAGGACCAGCAAGACTTCTTTTATAGAAAAGGACCCGCTGCGTTTCCCCCACCGTTACACAGGGCGGGAGGACAGGGAAATAGCCGCCTTTCTTGCCGCGACCATTGCCTGGGGCAGGCGGGACCTCATACTCCGCTCGGCGGAGCGCATGTTTCTTCTCATGGGGGAAAGCCCCTATGACTACATTATGTCGGGAGGCTTTAAGAAGCTCAAAGACCGCTGCGTTCACCGTACTTTTTTTGAAAATGACCTGCGTTATTTCTGCAAGGGATTCCGCTTCTGTTACGCGAAATACAAAAGCCTTGAGGCGCTCTTTACCGCCGGCAAAGCCGGCGCTTCAGGTGATATATGGGACGGCATAGCCCTGTTCAGGGAAGAAATGGCCCGCGCCAACAACGGCCTTTACACCAAACACATTGCCAACCCCCTTGCAGCCTCGGCTTGTAAGCGCGTCAACCTCGCCCTCCGCTGGCTGGTTCGCGGCGGCCCCGTGGACCTGGGGCTCTGGACAAGCATAAGCCCGGCCTCGCTCTTTATCCCCCTGGACCTCCATGT
>JAISCK010000203.1 GCA_031265635.1 Spirochaetaceae bacterium | reverse complement strand
GCATTATACTATGTCTTTTCAATAAAATCAAATCTTTTATAAAATATTTTTCTAAATAACGAAATCGAATCGAAGGTTTTCAGCCAAAAAATAAGAAAAGAAGCATTTTAGCTTTCTTTATATCTGTTTTATCTGAATTTACGATATCTTTCCTATAATATGTGTTTTATTTCATCGTAAAGCGCCGTTTGGGAGGGCATAAAAGCCAAAAATTTTTATTGACTTCTCATCATAAGGGAGATAAAATATATTTATTATATAAAGAATTTTATCAAATATATTATATTATGACAAACCGCAAAGAAGGTTTACAGGTAATCGTGGATTACTTCCTTCTTGCAGTCATTGATACACAGGAGGATACCCGAATGAAAAAACACTTAACCACCCTTGCCGTCCTTTTTCTCCTTGCGGGAATGGGCACGGGAGTATTAGCCCAGGAGTTAACCCTCCACGGTTATGTCAACACGGGTCTCAATGCGTTTGTGGGCGATGGAACCAAAGCCAACAAAGATGACGTCAGGATGGATCCCCACGCCCATTATGCCGAAGTAAAAGGCTACCAGATGAATCTGGCAGGAGCCTTTACCGCCGGTAATTTCGGCTTTGACTTCCTGGTCAGGGTCGAAGGAGAAGACTACGTTACCGGGAATCTTGGCTCCGCTTTTTTCCGCTATGCCTACGGTTACACCAATCTCTTAGACAACTGCCTCTTGCTCAAGGCCGGCGTGGTAAGTGATACCGCCTGGCGTACACAGGGCGATTTGTATTACGACGAAGGGGAGTATCTTGGCATACTGGCACAGGTTCAGCCTGTAGAAAACCTGAATTTCGGCGCCGGGGTATGGTGGGGCAAGTACCACACCACTTTGACGGATATTGATATAGACCTCATGCCTGCTGCTCTTGCAACCGCCCTCGGACTTCCTTCTTCGGAAACTCCCCACAGCGATAACAATCTGTTTTATACCTTCGGCGGCGCCTATACCCTGCCCGGCGTTTTTGGCGTCCAGACTTCCTGGTTTCTCGATGAATACCTTGACGGCGGGGGGCTTGATGCCCTCACCGGACTGGGAAACGGGGAGCGTAAATACGGCATTGACTACGGCGTTGTGGGTATCAATCTCCTGGCGGTGCCCAAACTAAGCGCCGCGCTTGAAGTAAACTTTGAGTATCTTGGAAATCTCAGCCATTTTGGCCAGATTACCTATGTCCAGACCCTTGCCTATGACCTTTCGCCCCTTAAATTCGGCCTGGCGGCCTATGAGTACACAACCCAGGCAGATAAAATAGATACAACCTATGGTATGGCCAGTAAAACGGGTACCGTGGACAGCAAGCCTTCTTTTGTCATCCACCCCTGGGTAAGTTATGCCATAGGATCTTTTGTCCCCAAACTTTCCCTGACCTATTACAAGGATGTAACGCCCGGTTACTCCGCCGCCGATTATTACGGCGGTTCGGGAGATTACAATACCGGGACTCCGCTCTATCATGATTCAAAATCACAGATTTTTGAGGTCAACCCCTCGATACTCTGGAATGTGACGCCCACCGGCGCCATAGATATAGGCTGCGCCTATTACCTTCAAACGGAAAAAGATGTCGGGGAAAATGTATTCAAATTCTATGTAGACCTTGTGTGGTACTTTTAGCGGGTCGTTCCACACAGTATTTATGGAGTACAGGGGGCGGGCTTACGCGGCGACAGCATGGAAGCCCCTTTCCTGTACTTGCCAATGGGCAAAAGGGGCCTCGCATGGGCTTTCCATAATTGGCCGGAAGTAATACTATAACGTTAAAGATAAGGAGAAAAACATGGTTACTTCTATCGATACGGATTATCGTAATGATGATCACAACTGGTTCGAAATCGAAAGCCAGATTCGGAATATTGCCGAGGCGGGATTTACCCATGTGCAGTGGATTCACGACTGGTATGGGGAATACCTGTACAGTCCCAGCGAAATGTTCCAGGCCAGAGCGGTTCTGCGGGAATACAATTTGATTGCCCATACCCTCCATGGGCCCGAGGGGGGAGAGCGGGGATTTTATGACCAGGGGTATTGGATACCGACCCCCCAAATTCGTTGTACCAAAATACGCAAGGATTTTACTTCTACCAACCGGTATCTCAGGCTTGCGGGGGTGGATCTTATCAGAAACAGGATAGATCTTTGCGCGTGTATCGGGGCCGACACCCTGGTGCTGCACATACAGCTTCCCTATGAAACTTTCAGGAAAAACCCCCAGGACAAGGCGGATTATTATGCCGCGATATACCGTTCCTTTGACGAACTGGAAGAATATGCCAAAGCCGCCGGCGTCCGTATTGCCCTGGAGAATCTCTTTTTCACTCCAAATGAACTGGAGGACGAAAAGTTTGAACGTATGTTTAACCGCTACCCTGAGGATTATATGGGGCTTTGCTATGATTCCGGTCACGCAACTTTGTCTTGCCTTGATAATTATTACTATTACCTTGAGAAATACAATAAACGGTTGTTGGCGGTGCATTTGCAGGATACGGATTCCATTGACCCCGCCACGCTTAAGACCCTCTGTTCTATATGCGAGCAGGGTTTAGCGGAAGGCATCAAGGCTGTTCCTCCTGAGTGGAGGAGCAAATTGGCCTCTCTGGGGGGCTATGATACTCACCGCCTCCCCTTTACCGGCGTGGTGGACTGGGACAGGGTGGCTCGTGGGATAGCCAGTGCCCCGCTGCTGCATCTGCCCGCCGACTTTGAGGTCGTATACCGGGGAGAGGCCGGACAGGAAGAAGCCGCGTGGCTGCGGGAAGCCTGCGAAAAGGCTAAAAAATTCTATGGGATGATTCAGCAGTACCGGACGTGATTAAGATAAACAGAAGCAATCCCGCCAATTCTACCCGCAGCCGTATTTATAAAGCCATCAGCCAACGGGGTGAAACGTCCCGGCAGGAGCTTGCCGGTCTTTTGGCGTTAAGTATGCCTACCGTTTTGCAGTACATCTCTTCGCTGATTGATGACGGCTATATAAAGACCACAGGGCAGTTTAAGTCCGTCGGCGGACGCAAGGCGGAAAAACTGGTTCCTGTGGCGGACGTAAAAACAGCGGTGGGGCTGGAAATCACCAAACATTATGTGAATCTTGTTTTATCAGATATGCTGGGTAACATTCTGTACCATGAGCGTGTCTATGAAAGTTTCCGCCCGGAAAGTTTTTATTTTGAACGTCTGGGCAGGATGGTAAGCGCCTTTCTTAAAGAGGCCGGCGGCTTTCCTGAACGCATCCTGGGATGCGGCATTGCCTTGCCCGGAAACATTGACGTTGACGCGAATTTGCTTGTTTTTTCACATACCCTTGATATTGTCCGCTCGCCCCTGAATTTGTTCAGCCAGTATATTTCCCTGCCCTGTATGTTTATCAATGACGCAAACGCGGCAGGGCTGGCGGAACTGCGGAATTGGGAAAAACAACCCCTGGTAATATACCTGTCCCTCAATGACAGTGTAGGGGGATCTGTTTTTATTGACGGAACCCTCTACCAAGGGGATCATTTCCGCAGCGGGGAATTTGCCCATACCCATTTACACCCCGGCGGTATTCCGTGCCATTGCGGAAAGCGGGGCTGCGTTGAAGCCTATTTGTCCGCCTGGGCTTTGGCCGAAAAAACCGAAGGGCGGCTGGATGTTTTCTTTGAAAAGCTGGAAAAGGAAGACCCGGAAATCCTTGTTATCTGGGGCCGGTATTTGGACGATTTGGCCCTCTTTACAAACAGTCTTTGTACCGCCTTTGATTGCACAGTGATTCTCGGCGGATATGTGGGCGGCTATATGGATGTGTATATGGCGGATCTGCAAAAGCGGCTAGCCGCCCAAAACGTCTACAATATAGACGCGGGAAACGTTAAGCCCTGCCGGTCGCAACGCAAGGCCGCGGCCCTGGGAGCCGCCCTGGGCTGGATAGATCAATTTATAGAAACAATCTAAAGTTCACGGCCCTTACACAAAAAACCCCCGGACTGCTCCGGGGGTTATTATTCTACACGGTTATGGACCCTGCTACAAATCAGCCCAAAAGAGCCTTTGCCCTGGCCGCTATGGTTTCGGCGTCAAGGCCGTAGTGTTTAACCAAAAAGTCCTGGGTTCCTACCTGGCCGAATTCATCCTGAATGCCTATGCGCTTGAACTTACCCTTATAGCTGCTTTCGGCAAGGAGTTCCGCGACGGCGCTTCCCAGTCCGCCCATGATCTGGTGGTTTTCGACCGAAACTACCGCCTTGACTGCGGCGGCCTGTTCAAGAACCGCTTCCTTGTCAATGGGTTTAAGGGTGAGTATATCAAGCACCCCGGCGTCAATGCCTTCCTGGGCAAGGAGGCCGGCGGCTTTGAGGGACTCATTTACCATGAGGCTTCCCAGCGCCATAAAGCATACATCTTTGCCCTGTTTGAGGACCTTGGCCTTGCCGAATTCAAACTTTTCGTTTTCGCTGTAGAGATAGGGAACGGCCTTGCGGGCTATGCGTATATACACGCAGCCGTAGAGAGCGGCGGCCTGTTCAATAAAGGCGGCGCAGACCCTGGGATCGGAGGGCTCGGCAACGATGAGTTTGGGTATTACCCGCATCAGGGCGAGGTCCTCAAAGGGCATGTGGGTTCCGCCGTTAAAGGCGGCGGTAACGCCGGGGTCGGTTCCGATGAGTTTGACATTGAGCTGGGCATAATTGGCCGAGATAAAAAACTGGTCAAAATCCCTGCGGGAAGCAAAGCAGGCAAAGGTCGCCGCGAAGGGAATCTTCCCCGCTTCCGAAAGGCCCGAGGCGACGCCTATCATGTTCGCCTCAGCTATACCAACATTGATAAAGCGGTCAGGATAGGCTTCCTTAAAAACTTTTGTTCCGGTCGCGGCCATAAGGTCCGCTTCAAGAACGACAATATTGGGGTTTTTTGCCCCCAGGGCTACCAGCGTCTCCGCATAGGCCGCGCGTAATTCTTTTGTTTCCATTGTCTACTCCTTGCCTTTGGCGTCAAGAGCGTCAAGCGCTTCCTTGGCCTTTTCCATATTGAAGGTCATATTGTGGTTGGAAAGAACGCCTTCGGCAAAGTTGCAGCCCCGGCCCTTGATGGTATTCATCACAATCATCGATGGCTTTTCTTTCTGGGCCTTGGCCTTTTCCACAGCGTTGTCAAGGGCGGCAATGTCATGGCCGTCTACGCTCTGGGCAAACCAGCCGAATTCCCGCCACTTGGCTTCCAGGTCGCCGAGGTCAATGATGTCCTTGGTGTACCCGTCAAGCTGCTGTTTGTTGTAGTCGGTAAAGGCGATGAAATTGGACAGCTTTCTGGTTCCGGCAAAAAGGGCCGCTTCCCATACCTGTCCTTCGTTTGATTCTCCGTCGCCGAGTATGGAATATACATACGAAGGCTTTTTGTCCATCCAGAGCCCCAGGGCTATGCCCACGGCGGCGGAAAAGCCCTGCCCCAGGGAACCGGCGGTCATATCAATGCCGGGCGTCAGGTTCCTGTCGCAGTGGCTGGGGAGCTTTGTTCCTCCCTGGTTCAGCGTGGCAAGCCATTCTTTGGGGAAAAAACCCCTGGCGGCCAGGGCGGCGTATACGGCGGGCCCGGCATGCCCCTTGGAAACCACGAGCTGGTCGCGGTCAGCCATCCGGGGCTGTTTGGGGTCCACACGCATGCGGTGAAAGTATAAAAGCGCCAGGACTTCCACTATGGACATGGCGCCGCCTATATGACCAACGCCCAGCGTTCCGATTTCTTCAATAGTCAACTTGCGGATTTCAAGAGCCTTGGCTTTAAGAAAATCCAGAGTTTCCTTATCCATGTATTCACTCCTCTATAATAGTTTTGAAGTTAACTCAGTATACACTATAAATTTGACTGTGTCACGAAGCAGCTCCCAAAAATTGAAGGCTTGCCTCAAGGGCATCTGCCAATTGCTCAGGCGGCAGTTTCTGAATTTTTTCCGAGAAGGGCTCAAAGGAAAAGTCGCCCGCATACCCCATGGTCAGAAGCCGCGCGACAAGCTCCTTGTTGCCCATCGTATCCGCGGGACCTACCAGCACCCTGTGTTCATCAAGATACGCCTCAGGGGGAATCCTGTCTTCGACGCCGGATATGTGGACCAGGCCGGTGTACGCCGTTTCGTAGGAAGCGCCCAGGCCGTCCATGCCGAACATAGTTTTCGTATCCGGGCCTATATAATGATGAAAACTGTCCAGGAGGGTTTTGTAGCAGGAAAAGCCCGAAGCCTTTATGGCCCCAAGCGCGGAAGGCAGGGACGCCAGGGACGATATGCCGAAACCCAGCGCCTCGATATACCCCAGGATGCCGTATCCGGCAAACAGGGGGCCGTATTCCGCCAGGGCGTCCACAGTATCCCTGTACTGCTCCGCCCCGGACCGTCTGTCGTCTTTTTCATTATTCGGGCAGAGTACCACCGCTTTGCAGCCTATGGCGGCGGCAAGGCACAGAAGCTGTTTCAATTCCTCGATCCGGCTCTTCCGTTCAGAGGGAAGGTTGAATTTCTGGAGGGCGTTGATGGTGAGTATCTCAATGCCTTCGTCGCGGGCCATGCGGGCCGCCTCGGCGGGCTCCAGGCCGTCAACAATGCCGGGGACTCCTGTTTTTCCGGGAAGGTCGTTGCGGAGTTCGACCTTGGAAATACCGAGCTTACGCGCAAGCCTGAAAAAATCTTTCAGACTTGGGGACGGGGAAATAATGCGGTTCAGGGCGATTCTGTTTTTTGTCAGCATGGGTCCTCCTTGGGATCAGTGTTTACCCTCAGTCTGTTTTGGAACCGGCCGCGAAAGGCGCGGTAGACTCCCTGATGACAAGCCTGTAGGGAAGTTCAATATCAAAACCGGCGGAAGCAGCGCTGCCGGTAATGCTCCGGTGCAGGGCCAGGGCGGTCTGTTCGCCTATCTCGTTTATGGGCTGCCTTATGGTAGTAAGCCGGGGCACGATATAATTACTCATGTAAATATCATCAAAGCCCAGCACCGAAACATCCTCAGGCACCCTGATGCCCTCATCCCGCAGTACCCTGATCGCCCCTATGGCAAGTTCGTCGGTGGCGGCAAAGACGGCGGTAAAATCCCTGTTCTTCTGAAGCATCTCGCTCATGCCGTACATGCCGAACTCGGCGGTATAGTACTGCACCGAGCTTACCCGCGATTCATCCCGGGGAAGCCCGTTAAACGCCAGGGCCTCATAGTAGCCTTCGGTACGCCTTGTCCCGAAGGCAAAGCCGATGCCTGAAATCATGTTTATCTTTTTGTGCCCGATGCCGACAAGATAATTGACGCCTTCGAAGGCGGCCTGCTTTTCCTTGACTCCCACCGAGGAATAATCATGGTATTTGCAGGTTGACGCCACGACAGGCAGGCCGGCCCTGGAAAAGTGTTCAAAGAGGCCGGGCAGGTGCATCTCCTGGAGTATGACAACCCCGTCAAGTTTTTCCGTGGAGAGGCGGTCCAGGCAGTCTTCTTCGCTTGAAAGGCCAAGCCTGGTAAAGAAGAATATGGTATGGTATCCCAGCGATTCAAGGCGCCGTTCTATTATTGAAAAGAGCTGCTGCTGAAACAGGTTAAAGGTATCGGGAACGATAATGCCCACGGCAAAACTCCGCTTGAGCACCATGCTCCGCGCCGCCTTGTTGGGCACATAGCCTGTTTCCTTTATAAGGTTGAGGATTTGTTCCCGCTTTTTTGAATTAACATAAGCCTTGCCGTTGACAACACGGGAAACCGTTGAGGGAGAAGTTCCAACCTGTTTGGCAATATCCTTGATGCTGACCATATCCTTCTCCAGGCGGCTCTTCGTTTTGCGGGAAAGCCCGGCGGCTTTCCCGGTGATATGTACTGCCGGTTATACCGGCGCTAAAATGTAATCAACGATCCCTGTTCAAACGCCGCCTTGCAGGTATACGCTATTTCAGAAACTCTGGTCCCGTCATACACGCTGACAACAGGTTTTCTGCCGTCCGCGACGCAGTCAACAAATTCCTGAATTTCGTTGACATAGGCGCTTTCAAAACGTTCAAGAAAATTTTCGCTGCACTCTTTCCGCACGCCGTGACTGTCAAGAATTTCCACAAGGTTTTTCTGGGGAACCGACGCGATGCGGAGTATGCCTTTGGTTCCTATGATTTCGGTCTCCACATTGTACCCGTGGGGCGCGGTGCGGCCGGCAAAAAGGAACACCATGCAGCCGTTTTTGAATTTCAGGAGGCATGATACATTGTCGCCGTCCTTGTACCGGCCGAATTCGGGATGGGCGTAACAGTCCCCTATGGCATAGACAGTCTCGGGCTCTGAGCCGGTAAACCACCGGGCAAGGTCAATGTCATGGACAGCCATATCAAGGAACTGTCCCCCGGAATGGGGGGCAAAGGCTATCGCGCCTTCGATAAATTTTTCGGGGTCCTGGCTGTAGGACCTGAAAAGCACCGGCCTTCCTATCTCGCCCGCGGCCACTTTTTGATGCGCGTACTGATAGGATTCGTCGAAGCGCCGCATAAAGCCCAGCATAAACACCAGATCAGGATGGGCCTCCACCGCCTTCTCGGCCTCCTTACATTCGGCCACGCTGACGCCCAGGGGCTTTTCTGAAAACACATGTTTGCCCGCGGCAAGGGCGGCGGCGATCTGCTTTGTATGGAGCCCCGAGGGGGATACAAGCACCACGGCGTCTATATCCTTTGAGGCTATCATTTCCTCAAAGGAACCAAAACAGCGGGAAACCCCCAGCCTTCCGGCTGTTTCCCTGAGTTTAGCGGCGTCAACATCGCAGAGCGCCGCAAGCTCCGCGCGCTGTATCTTCCCCGCAATGTTTTCGGCGTGCCTTACTCCCAGGCGGCCAAGTCCTACTGAACCAATTTTAACTTTATTCATCTTAATCTCTCTTTGCGTTTTTCCGCATATCAATGATAACCGCAACCACTATAATAAGACCTTCGGCCACTTTCTGCCAGTAAGCGTTTACGCCGAGGAGGGTAAAGCCGTTACGCAGCACCTGGAGTACCATGGTCCCGATAAAGGCCCCCACTATGGTTCCTATGCCGCCTGAATGGGACGTACCGCCTATGGTAGTCGCGGCTATGGCGGTAAGTTCATAGCCGTCGGCCGCGCCGGGATGTACGCTCCCCACCCGTCCGGCAAAAACCAGCCCGGCAAGTCCGGCAAGAAGCCCGCAGTAGGTGTAAATCAGGATGAGGTTTTTTGAGACATTGATGCCCGATACCTCAGCCGCGGTGATATTGCCGCCTATAGCGTAGGTGTTTTTTCCGAACCTTGTTTTATTGAGCAGTATATAACTGACAACTATCATCAGCAGATACACGATTACCGGAACGGGAATGGTATTATTAAAAACTTTGCTCCCCAGGAAATTCAGGGGAGGGACCAGATTGCTTACCGGCCTTCCCTTGGTATAGATGAGGGCAAAACCCCTGGCTACAGTCTGCATGCCCAGTGTAGCGATAAAAGCCGGTATCCCGGTTTTGGCGATGAGGAATCCGCTGACACAGCCGCAGCCGCCTCCTATAATCAGCGCTATCAGTACGGGCACGAGAACAGGCAGCACCGGCATATTGGGAAAATACTTTTCCGTCGCTCCGGCTATCTGGGCAAAACTTGCCGCCACAACGCCCGACAGGGCCAGCACCGAGCCCACCGAAAGGTCTATGCCTTTGGAAATGATGACAAAGGTCATTCCCAGCGCCATGATTCCAAAGATTGAACTTTGGCTCAATACATTAAAGATATTGGTTGATGTAAAAAAGCGGCCGCGGCTTACTATGCTGAGCAGTAGTATCATGGCAAAAAGAACAATAACCATGCCGTATGTTCTGAAAATCCGTCCCGCGTCAAAGCGTCGTGTCATTTTTTCCTCCCATGGTCTTTTTGTATTCTTCCACCGTATCGGTGGCATAGGCCATCAGTTCTTCCTGGGTAAGTTCCCTGGTATTGTCAACGATGCCGGTTACCTTACCCTGGTGCATGACCATGATACGGTCGCTCATACCCATGACTTCGGGAAGTTCGCTGGATATCATCACTATGGATTTGCCTTCTCCGGCAAGATTGGTAATAAGCCTGTGTATTTCAGACTTGGTTCCCACATCAATGCCCCTGGTAGGCTCATCAAGAAACAGTATATCGGGGTTGGTCATGAGCCAGCGGGCCACGAGTACTTTCTGCTGATTGCCCCCGGAGAGGTTCTGCGCGTGCTGCGCGAGGCTCGGCGTCTTGACCTGAATCTTCTTTACATATTCCTCGCAGCTTTCATTGAGCTGCGCGGTCCGTATAAGACCTATCCTGTTGAGAAAACGGGGAATCGTAGCGATGGCTATATTGAGCTGCACCGACAGCATGGGAAAAATTCCCGAACCCCTGCGGTCCTCGGTAAGCCAGGCCATGCCGCAGCGTATGGCGTCCCGGGGGCTTTTTATGTCCGCCTTTTTCCCGTTGATAAACACTTCGCCCGCGGTATGGGGCCTCATGCCAAAGATGGTTTCCACAACCTCGGTACGGCCCGCGCCCACAAGACCGGCTATTCCGAAAATTTCACCCTTGCGCACGGTAAAGGAAACATCCCGGAAGTATTTTCTGTTGGAAAGGTTTTTTACCTCAAGCCTGACATCGCCTATGGGGCAGGGAACCTTGGGAAAGAGTTCGTTCACATCCCGGCCCACCATCATGTTGATGAGCCTGTCCACCTTGAGTTCCCCGGCGTTTTCGGAACCTATATACATACCGTCCCGGTAGACGGTAATACGGTCGGCTATTTCGTAGACTTCATCAAGTTTATGGGAAATAAAGATGATGCTTTTACCCTGGCTCTTCAGCTTTCGCATAATGTCAAAGAGCTGCTTGACCTCTTTGTCGGTAAGGGCCGAAGTGGGTTCATCCATTATAACCAGTTTTGAATCAAAAGAAACCGCCTTGGCGATTTCGACCATCTGCATTTTCGCCACGGTAAGGGATACCATGAGGGAAGAAGGGTCTTCTTCAAGTTCAATGATCTTGAGAACATCCTTGGTCATCTCGTACATTTTCTTGTGGTCAATCAGAGCGAAGGCGGTCAGCGGTTCCCGGCCAAGCCATATATTTTCCATAATGGGCCGGTACAGTACGGGGCTCAGTTCCTGGTGTATCATGGAAATGCCCATTTTAAGGGCCTCGGACGGATTATAGGCGCCCCTGACCTGTCCGTCAAAAAAAATCTCCCCGCTGGTGGGCCTGTGGATGCCGGCTATACACTTCATAAGCGTTGATTTTCCGGCCCCGTTCTCCCCCATCAGGGCGTGAATCTCGCCGGGCCTGACCTTGAGGTCCACCCCTCTCAAAGCCTGCACGCCGGGAAATGTTTTTACAATGTTTCTCATTTCGAGCAAATATTCGCTCAACCTTTACCCCCTAAAAAGGCGGTCCGGCCGCCCTGGGCGCTCCGGACCGTCCCCTCGGAAACCCGGACAGCGCCGGATATTCCGCGTCGCACGGGAATTTCTACTGATACTGGGCCAGATTACTCTTGTCGATAAGCACGAAGGGAACCCAGTTGATGGGCGGCTGGCTCTGGTTCTGGAGAGCCTTGTGGGCAGCCTCGCCGGCGCCCCTGCCCTGGCCTGCGGCGTCCTGCAGCACTGTGGCGGAAAGACTGCTGTTGGCAACAGCGGCCAAAGCGTCAGGAATGGCGTCAACGCCCATGACAATAACATCGGTGCGGCCCGCGGCCTTGAGAGCTTCAACAGCGCCGAGGGCCATCTCGTCATTGTTCCCCAGAATACCCTTGAGGTTGTTTCCATACGTGGTAAGCCAGTTTTCGGTAAGGCTCATGCCCTGGTCCCGCTGCCAGTTTCCTGTTTCTTTGGCAAGGACCCGCATGCCGGAGAATTTGGAGGCGATGGTTTCTTCATTGCCCTGGGTCCTGAGTATGGCGCCTTCGTTGTCAAGTTTGCCCATGAGTATGCAGACGCCGCCCTGTCCGTTGAGGAGTTTGCCCATGGCTTCCATCTGGAGCTGGCCGGCCACAATTTCCTGGGAGCCTACATAGTACACGTTGGCCGGAGGATTATCGTTGCCAAAGGGATTCCGGTTTACATAAATCAGGGGAATCTTCGCGTCCTGGGCAGCCTTGGTGATGGGAGCCATGGCGCTGGTATTGACCGGCACCACGACAAGGGCTTTGGCGCCCTTGGTGATCAGGGTATTCACATGATCCTGCTGTTTGACCACGTCTTCCTGGGCATCCTGGAATTCAAGGGTATACTGGGGTTTATCCGCGAAATACCCCCGGAATTCGTCCAAAATGTAACCCTGGAAGGTATCGTTCATGTTGGTGATAACATACCCGATCAGGATTTTGCTGTCGCCGGTTTTACCCTGGCAAGATACCGCCAGAACCAGAA
>JAISCK010000187.1 GCA_031265635.1 Spirochaetaceae bacterium | reverse complement strand
ACAACGGCCCCCGGCGGACTGGCGGGTCCTGCCGCGGCGGGCGGCTGGGGAGCGGGCCGCGGAGGCTGCGAAACACCGGCGGCGGGACCGGCTGAGGGCGGGCCTGATGGCGCGGAAGCGGGGAGGGGAACGGGGATGAATCTGAAATCCGCCCCCAGGGCCCTGTATGTGTCAGGCGCGCCGCTTATGCGCCCGCGGGCTTCGGCAGGGCTTATTCCCGCATAGGGCCCGTCTGTAATTCCGTGGTCGCCGTCGGAAATGAGAAACACCTTTTTGGTCCTTCCCTGGGGGAGTCCTGCCACATAACGGCGGCCGTATTCCAGGGCGGAGATCACATCGGTATCGGGATTAACCGGATAGAGGATAAGAAGCCGGCCTATAATGGTCTGAACATCCCCCCGGCCTTCTATGCGTCGGGAAAGTTCAAGCGCCGGGGCGCGCGAAAAGGCAATAAGATGAAAAGTATCTCCCAGGCGGAGCTGTTCCCTGAGGAAGGGGCCGGTCAGGTAGTCCGCTACTTCATTGTATGAAGAGCTCATACTTGATGAAGTATCAAGTATCACTACCAGGTCAATGGGTTCCTGTCCCCAGGAAAATATGCCCGGAGCCATACACAATATCCAAAGCGTCAGTATTTTTTTCATCATCGCTTCCAGCCTTTCATTAGAACAAAGCCGCGGAAATTTCCTTAACTTTGTAGGCGATTTTCTCGTCATTGATGGCAAACTCAAAAGTTTCGCCTATCTTCTTATTCAGTATAACTCCTCCGAAAGGAGAAAGGTAGGAAATCACCCTGTTTTCGGGGTCGGACTCCCAGGGGCCCAGTATGGTGTATTCTTCTTCGCTGCCTGAACTTTCATTGGACAGAAGCACCTTGGTCCCGAAGGACACCCTTGCGGTATTGACGGTAGCGGGGTCAAAGAGCTGGGAACGTTCTATCTCTTCCTTGAGTTTGGCTATGGTAGAGTTGAGTATGTCCTGCTTTTCCTTGGCCGCCTTGTATTCGGCGTTCTCCCTGAGGTCCCCGAGAGACAGGGCAAAGGCGATTTCCTTGGAATTATTGGGCACTTCCACATCCATGATATGTTGAAGCTGCTTTTGTTTTTCCGTATACATGCCCATGGTAACAAACAGATTCCGGGACATGACCGCCTTTTCGGCCTCTTCGCCGAGGAATCTGAAATCCGGGTATTTGTCCAGTATGACGCTTTTCAGCCTGAGTTTTTCCGCCGGGTCCAGGTCCTTTACATCATCAATGAGGGTATAGATGCGGGTTATGGTATCCTGGTCCGCCCCGCCTATAAAGGAATCAACCAGATTTTCTTTAAACAGTATGGTCAAAACCTGCTTGTTGGTTTTGCGGTTTTCGGTGGTGTTCCGGTGGTTCTCGATATCCCGGTAACTCAGATCAAGAATGTGGATGAGGGCGATAAGCTGCTTTTCCGGGGTAATCCCCGTCCGGTCAAACCAGCTTTCAGTTTTAAGATTTTTGAATATCCACACCACCGCTTCTTTGTTGTCCCGGTAATTCTCAAAGCAGTTCTTCACCATGTCAACGAGCTTTTGCTCATGGCCTTCCTTGCGGAGGCTGGTGATGATGGAACTTAACTGCACATGGGAAAAGAGTTTTATGTATATGTCGGCCCATTCGGGAACAAAGAGTTTTATATGATGAAGAAATTCTTCCTTGAGTTTCGCGTCCCTGATGCCGTCAAACAATTCGGCCGTGTCTCCCGCATGACGGAACAGGTCGAGGAAATTAAACTGAAACGCCTGGGCCAGGTGGGGGAAGCGGCCCGAGAGTTCCTTGATAAGAAGAAACGAAGCCATAACCTGTTCGTTGACCTGGCTGTAGGACTTGAGGTAGACCAGAAAGTAATTGAACATTTCGGTAAAATACTCCGAATCAGGTTCAACGTCCTTTTGGGCGGCAAAGTCCCGCAGGGTGGACACCCGGTCAAAAAAGTTCTTTTCGGCCTTGAACTGGTTGTAAAGTTTTTCCTCTATGCTTATCGGCCGTTCCCTGACCATGTAAAGGTCAATATTGTCGGGGCTGACGCCGAAGGACGGATCTGACTTGAGTATGTCCCTGGCCCTGGAACTCCAGGTAGTCCATTCGCCCGCCGAAAGTACGCCGGGAACAAGTTCGCCCTTGATACGCTTGAGATCGCAGGCGTTGTCAAAACTCTGGATGACGGTTTTAAGGGTCCATACGGGATCATCTTTTACCTTGTCGCGGAGCTTTTCTTTTTTCCAGGTTGCCTTGAGTACCCAGATATGGTTTTTTGAAAGAGTTTGAAGGGCGTCCACGGCCATTTTAAGGGACATGGCGTGTTCCCTTTTTTTGGCGAAATCTATGACTATCTCGTCGCCCTGTACACGGGCGATGCGGCCCACGCTCCAGCTCCGGTGAAAGACAAAATTTCCCTTGTCAAACGCTATGTGCTTTTCAAAATCCTGTATTGCCTCGTGGATGTTGCGCCAGTTCTGGGAAAGGTTTGAAATCCGTATGTACTCTTCCATCTGGCTGTGGCCCGAATATTTCCGGCGGAAACAGTCCACAATCTCCCTGCGCACCCACGAATCCTTCTCGTCGTACTGCAGTATAATCTTGAGTATGTTGATGGCCTGATTCACGTCGTCCCGTTTTCTGAGGGAACCGTATACATCCTGAAGCAGCAGTTCCGCTTTTTCCTCGCTGATGTTCTTGGCGATTTTCTTCTGGACAAGGAGGAAAAAATCAATATCCTCAGGGCAGTATTCAAGTATCTTGACCCAGATTTCCCGTACATTGGTAAAAAGCTGCTTGTTGATATAACGGTGCAGGGCCTTTTTATAAAAATCAACCGCTTCTTCGGTTCTGCCCTGGGCCTCATAATGCTCGGCGAGGGACTTGGAAATATCCGCTTCCTCGTAGTCCGCCTTTACAAGCCGTTCCCAGACGCCGTAGATGAGTTCATTCTCGTTTTCGTTTTTGTAACATTCGGCGAGCATACGCAGGGCGAATTTCGATTCGCCGTAATCAAGTATGCGTTCACTCAGGTATTTGACTATACCCCATTTGTGGTTATCCACAAAGATAGAGACGAGATTGGTAAGGGCGGCGTCGTCAATGATCTGCCGCGACAGGGCTATCATGCCTGAAAGATACAGGGCGATGATGCTGTTCTTGGTATGCACCAGATGCTCGTCGGAGAGTTTTTTTAATTCATCAGTAACCTTCTCGTCCCGGGCGTTTTTCAGGATCTGGTCCAAGTCCTTGAACTGGCCGGTTGAATAATTGCTGAGGGTGGCCCTGGTCCACTTTTCCTCATTCAGCATTTCCTGTACACCCTTAAGGAGACCTTCAGACATCGTTCAACTCCTCATATTCTTGCTTTCTAGCGCCGGTACTGTTCGTAAATTTCCGGGTCCAGAACTTTAATTTTAAGCATCGTTTCCTCGATCAATCCGGGATTTTCGGCCTTGTTGATATAATGATCCAAAAGCCAAAAATACCGGTTGATAAGCCTCGGCAGGGCCGCCGGCGCTTCCTGCCGTCCTGTTGCCCTGCCACC
This sequence comes from Spirochaetaceae bacterium, assembly GCA_031265635.1. Taxonomy (GTDB): domain Bacteria; phylum Spirochaetota; class Spirochaetia; order Treponematales; family Breznakiellaceae; genus JAIRTD01. Next base: position 6,626 of record JAISCK010000187.1, on the reverse strand, counting down.
CCCCCGAAGCTCGTTTTCCAGAACAAAGATGGACTGCTTGAGCCTTCCCAGTTCGGCCTGTTTTAATTCACGCCGTACCGAAAAAACACCCCAAAGGGCCCCGTATATGGGAATCCATTCCAAAAGTTCAGGGCCGGCATAGCCAAGCTCCCGCACCTTTGACGCCAGAACAAGAATCATTTCCGATTCAAGGGCGCAAAGATCAACCCCCGGCGGATCGGCAAAAAAAGCCTCCCTGAACAGGGCCTTGGCTGCCCTGGCGTCCCCCAGAAGGGCGTTTACATCGGCCAGGTGGGCCAGGGTTTCCCCGTCTTCCCTTCTGAACCGCGCCGCCTGTTCAAGGTATTTCAGGGCCTGCTCATAGTTCCCTATACCCTTGTAACAGCGGCCCACCTGCAGCAGCAGTCCCGGGTCATGTTCGTTTGCCCCGCTTCCCAGTATATCCTGAAAAGCCCTGAGGGCCGTGGAAAACACATAACGCCTCACCGCAAATACGCAGCGGTCAAAACCTCCGCCTATGCGGCGCAGAAAGACGCAGAAAGCGTTCCACTGGGAAAGTATATAGCCTCCCCTGTCATAGGGATCCCTGATGAACTCAAGTTCCCTGGTTTTTTCAAGCCACCAGTTGACGCATTTAAGGGCATAAACCACCTCGGCGTCCTCAAAGTCCAGACGCAGGGCCTCTTCAAGGGCCAGGAGGGCCCCGGACGCGCCGGAACTGTCCAATTCGGCATACGCCTTCTCAATAAGCTCCCTGATCTGCGCGCCTGTGTCCATGACTTGAATACTTTGCCCCATTCTGGTACAAATAGTGATTTTTCATTATAGCAGAGAAGCATTGAGTTTGCAAAGGGTAGTTGTACCGGGCTAACGTCCGTGGCAATGCTTGTATTTCTTGCCCGAGCCGCAGGGACAGAGGTCGTTCCTGCCCACTTTGGGAACTGAACGGACCACGGTAACCGGCTGTCCCCCGGACTGGGGCCGCCCCTGGGCCCGTCCCTGGACCGGCAGCCGTCCCTGCCCGCCCGTTTCCGCCGCTTCTCCCCGGCCCTGGCTAAAGGCGTCAATGGAACCGTGGTTTGCCTGCTGGACCGACGCCAGGGTACGGGACCTGAGTTCCCTGTCTCCGGCCTGCTGTATGCGCACCAGGTGAACACGGGAGGCTATTTCCTGCCGTATTGAGTCGATCATGCGGTCAAAGATCTCAAAACCTTCAATCTTGTACTCGGTGAGGGGATTCTTCTGGCCGTAACTGCGCAGGTATACCGCTTCCCTGAGGGCCTCCATGCTCTCCAGGTGGTCAAGCCATTTGCGGTCTATAAATTGAAGGTACTGGAACCTGATATAGGCGTTGAGATTGGCGCTGCCCACAAGGGCCTCTTTTTCGTCCAGATCCTTTTCCAGATCGCCGCGTATTTCGGCTTCCAGGGTTTCGGGATTGATATGTTCGCCCTCCCGGACATTGAGGGCATAGCCGAATTTTTCTTTAAGATACGCGGCAAGGCCGCCTGAGTCCCCGTCCCCGCGTTTGGCGGAATAGCCATCCAGGGCATGACGCACCATATCGGCTGTGGCGTCATTGACTCTGGTTTTGAGTTCCCTGTCGCTGAGTATGGCGTCCCTCTGTTCATAGATGAATTTCCGCTGCTGGTTGAGCACATCGTCGTATTCAAGAAGATGCTTGCGTATTTCGAAGTTTCTCTCTTCAACCTTTTTCTGGGCCTTTTCTATGCTCTTGTTGAGCCAGGGGTGGTAGATGGGCTCGCCGCTTTCCATGCCTATTTTCGCCATGATGCCCTTGATGTTGGCGCCGCCGAAAAGCCGCATGAGTTCGTCATCCATGCTTATAAAGAATTTGCTCTTCCCCGGGTCTCCCTGCCGCCCGGACCGGCCCCTGAGCTGATTGTCTATACGCCGGCTTTCGTGGCGTTCCGTCCCGATTACATAGAGCCCTCCGAGTTTTTTTACCTCTTCGTAATCGGCCTGCCATTTGGCGTATTCCTCTTTGAGGATGGCGCCGTATACCTCGGGCGAAGCATCGGTACCCGCGCGCTTCCTGGCCCGGTGTTCCGGGTTGCCGCCGAGTTTAATGTCGGTGCCCCGGCCGGCCATATTGGTCGCGATGGTTACCGAGCTTTTGGCGCCGGCCTCGGCGATGATTCCCGCTTCCCTGGCGTGGTTTTTGGCGTTGAGTACTTCGTGGCGCACGCCCCGTCTGGTAAGGAGGCCGGAGATTCTTTCGGATTTTTCTATGGATACGGTTCCGACAAGGAGGGGCTGGCCCTTTTTGTAGGCGGCGGCTATTTCGTCGCAGAGGGCGTTGTACTTTTCGTCCTCGTTGAGGTATACCACGTCATCGCCGTCTTCCCTTTTTACCGGAAGGTTTGTGGGAATCACCACGACGTCAAGGTCGTAGATCTTGGCGAATTCTTCGGCCTCGGTGTCGGCGGTTCCGGTCATGCCGGCGATTTTTTTGTAGAGCCTGAAAAAATTCTGAAAGGTAATGGTCGCCAGGGTACGGTTTCTCTGGGCTATCTTGATATGCTCTTTGGCCTCAATGGCCTGGTGAAGCCCATCGGAATACCTGCGGCCGTAGAGTATGCGGCCGGTAAATTCATCAACAATCTGAACCTGTCCTTCCTGGACCACATAATCAACATCAATATGGAAGAGTTTGTGGGACCTCAGGGCCTGGGTAAAATAGTGGAGATATTCAAAATTGTCCTCATCGACAATGGCGCCCTTGATAAGGCCCCGTTTCTGGAGCAGTTCCTCTATTTTGGCGATTCCCGCGTTGCTGAAGGAGACGCTCTTGTTCTTTTCGTTGAGTTTATAGTCCCCGGTAACCGTCTCTCCCTGGGCCTCGTCGGGGTATTCGCCGTCGTCCTTTTTTTTCACCTCTTCCAGGGAACCGAGGAGGCGGTCAACCTCGGCGAACTTAAAGGTGTCGTCTTCCGCCGCGCCGGAAATGATGAGGGGCGTGCGGGCCTCGTCAATGAGAATGGAGTCTATCTCATCGACAATGCAGTAACTGTGGCCGCGCTGCACCCTTTCCTCAAGAAAGGGCGTCATGTTGTCCCGGAGGTAATCGAAGCCGAATTCATTGTTTGTGCCGTAGGTAATATCGCAAGCATAGTTTATTCTGCGCCTCTCGTTGTCCATCGCGGAAAGTATGGTCCCCACGCTTACGCCCAGAAGGTCAAAGACCGGCTTCATCCACTGGGAATCGCGCTCGGCCAGGTAGTCGTTTACCGTAACCACATGGACGCCCCTGCCGGATATGGCGTTAAGGTAGGCGGCGGAGACGCTCATCAGGGTCTTGCCCTCGCCGGTTTTCATCTCCACAATCTTGCCCTGGTGGAGCACAATGGCCCCCAGCACCTGGACATCATAGGGCCGCTCGCCGAGCTTGCGCCTGGCGGCTTCGCGGGCAAGGGCAAAAGCCTCAGGCAGTATGGCGTCAAGACTTTCGCCCCCGGCGGCCCGCTCCCTGAAACCGGCCGTAACCCGCCCGAAATCCCCGTCCGCGAGGGACAGGGCCCAGCTTTCTTTTTCGTTGACCGCGTGCAATATGGGTAAAAGGGCCTTGAGGTCCCGTTCATGCTGGGAACCAAAAAGGGCCTTTACAATCTTGTTGAACATACGCCATTTTACCCAGTATGGAGAAGCTGTGGCAAGGGCCCGTGGGCGCTACGGCCTATTGACCTTTTCCGAACAGCCGGTGTACAGTGTACTCGTTCTTTGCTTCGCCTGCCTGAAGCCGTGAATAATACGCGGGAATAGCTCAGTGGTAGAGCGCGACCTTGCCAAGGTCGATGTCGCGGGTCCGACTCCCGTTTCCCGCTCTGGTGATGCCGAAGGGCGTCAAATCTAATTCCTTGTAATACAATGAATTAGTATGGCGAGAGAAGACTCAGCCGGAATAATGTTTCCATCTTTGACACGATTTTTGACATTTCGTGTCCATCGGGAGGCTATTTATGGCCCGGAGTTCTCTCTCGTTTCTCAAGCATGTCTCGAAATTTACCCGCAAACCAGTGTACTACATCCGCGTGTGGCTGCCAGCGGAACGGCGTTATGCCACAGCCAAGTCCGCCGCCGTTCTCGCCGAAGCAATGGGGCTGGACAGCCTGCGCTGGCCGCCGTCTACCAAGGCCGGGGCCAGGCATATCGCCGAAGCGTGGCTTGCGGCCCGCGGCGGGGTCAGCCGCCGCAATAACCCCCTCCTCTGGGAATACTGCCTGGCGTTCTGGGACTGGGACCGTTCAGAGTACATCAAAGGAAAACTTGAACGGAAACAGCCCATCGGCAAACAGCATTGCCATGATTCGTATTACCGTATCGCCGAACACGTCAAACCCCGTATTCCCGGCCTCTACCTCCGGGACGTTACCGCCGAAGACCTTGACCGCCTCCAGCTCCGGCTCAAGAAAGAAACCGCACTCAGTGAAAAAACCATCAACATGACTATAGCCGCCGTGATTACTCCCCTTAAAGAGGCGTACCGCCTGGGGAAACTACCCAGGGACCCCGCCGCGAACTTCCGCGGCCTGTCCGAGGATGCTAAAAAAAGGGGCATTATTTCAGCCGCCGAAGCGGCAAAATTGTTTACCCTGCCCTGGGAAAGTGAACCGGGCCGCCTTGCCGCCCTTACCGCCCTTTCCACCGGTGCCCGCCTGGGGGAAATTCTCGCGCTTACCCGTGATGACCTTATTAGCGATTTTGAGGGGAAACCGGCGCTCTGGATCCGGAAAAGCTGGTCCCGGTATGTTGGTATAAAATCAACCAAGACCGGGAATAAGAAGCTCGTTCCCCTGAGCGCCGGGCTTCGGGACGATCTGCTACGCCTCGCGTCAGGGAACCCCCGCACGGACAATTTTATCTTTTGGGGGAAAAAGGCTGGAGAACCCGTAACCCACCGGATTATAGAACTGGGGTTCTGCCGCCAGCTCCGTAAAATAGGCATTGATGAAACCAGCCGGCTTGCCCGGCGCGTCTCATTTCACAGCCTCAGACACTATACCAATGCCACATTGCGGGGAAAACTGGACGACGCCACCCTGCGCCTGCTCATGGGCCATGCGGATCCCGAGTCTACCGAACATTATGACCATCTGACCGGCGCCCGGCTTTCCGAAGCCAGAACGGCGATTGAAAAAAATATTTTGGCCTTTACCGGGGTACCTGAAAACGTTTCCGATGCGGAGGGTATGCCGAAAGGCGCCGCGTCGTGATTTTTAGCCATGCCTTTCTCATTCGGAAAGGCATGATGGCTTTTCACGTATTTTATGGCTTTTTTATTGCCGGCATCCCCGGTATCCATGAAAACCTCGCGGGCCTTTTCAGCACTTGTCTCTAAATAGCCGATGATACTTTCCGGTTATAAGAGAAGAAGGGGAACCATTGCTCCCTCAGAAAACACGGGACCAACACAAGGAATACCAGCGGAAGCCGGAGGAGGCCGGCCTCTGCTAGCCCCCTCAGAAAGTGGTCGAAGCAATCTTTTATGTTCGGTGTACCGGAATACAATAAAAAGCCTTACTCTCGAGTCGATGTTGAAAGCCGGTATTCCAAAATCGGTAAATCAATCCTTGAAGAGATTGTCTGTGACCGTAGTGTTCACAATCCGTGTACTCCCTCCTATGCACAAATTTGCACGGAACTCTTGCTCATTGTAAAACGGTCCTCCGACGCCAATTCAGCGGTGTATCCAACAACAACACTGATAATCACCTCGGTAGGGGAATACGATACACTATGCTTTGAACATATTCAACGCTTGAGCGGTATCTTGACGGCTGGCGGCTGACGCCTGACAATAACGCCTGTGAGTAGAGGATACGGCCCTTTGTGCTAGGGCGGAAAAGCGGGGTACTGCCCGGTCCCTCTGCCGGAGCGAAAAAATTCTGTAAATTGTACACGCTGATAGAAACAGTGAAAGCGAATGGCTGGAACCCCTTCAAGTACTGACCGGATATTCAGGAAAGTTCCCTCCATGAAATCCGTCGATGACTAGGGGTAACTGTCGCCATGGAACCTTGCCCCATAGTTTTTCAAGAGTGATTATAATTAACATATACTAAAGAATTAGTGAGCTTGATTTTTTGAAATGTCAATATAAGAGTTGTCGGTTCTAGAATAGAGAATATCCAGAATTTGGAAAATGAATATATTGCTTATGTGTAATGAAACCATTTTTGGAAAATATTCTTCGACAGAAATTCGTTATCAAATATTTTCAACCAAATAATCAACCCCAGATTCCGCCGCAATATGAAATATTTCTTGGGAATCATCATAACTATCTTCCTGAACAAACGGGCCATGTTTCAATTTTAAGAAATTGATTATTTTCCCTTCCAGGGCAGTATTCCATTTCTTTATTTCACATTCCCATATAATAAGAACCCGCCATTTTAGTTCTATTAATCTTTGCACATTTACTTTATCACGTTTTACATTTCCATCCAGTTTTTCTTTCCAGAAATCCTTCCGCGTTGCAGGGATGGCGTCCTGATAATAAAATGCCAGGATGAGGTTTGCGCCGGAAAACAGCGGTTAACCCATGTCGAAATAATTAATCACTTATCGGGACTCGGCTTTCTTTGTGAAGATTTATTTATTGT